>QMNP01000029.1 GCA_003647825.1 Candidatus Cloacimonadota bacterium | reverse complement strand
TTTGCTTGTATGTTTTTATGGTTGCGTCACTATAATTCCACCTTTCCAAAGCTTCTATAAATTCTTTAGGAAATTTTCCCTGTTCAATAAATTCTAGTTTTCCTTTGAATTGCTTATTCAAAACCTGCAGGTAGTTCTTGCTGTGGGGAATATGCCAGAACTTATTTAGTGCAGACCATTTCCTGTCCTTCAGCTGTTTGATGAGAGTGATGATTTCTTCATTATAAGGAAAAATCAAAGCAATTCGTTTTTGCCCGTTAATAATACATTCCCTCGTTTCGATCTGCATAAAATTACCTTACTTTTCAATGTCACTTGTGAATATCTGTTTCATTAATATTTAAGTCAAGAAAAAGGTGAATGATGTATGCATATAAACAGGTAAGGATTTAAGTGGAGAAAAAAAACGTTTTGAGTATAGATGCAGAATCTGGCGTCTAAATTGCAGATTTGATAATTGATCAGCTATAATTTAACTATATTGATTGATGGTCTCACAAATTTCTTGCCATCAGATTAGCATTATGCAGAAAGGATATTATATTTTCCCGATGGGAAATTGGATGAATAGATTTAAAATAAGAAAGCTGGCAGTATATGGGAATAGCTGAACAGAAGAAGCTGGGAAGATATGGAAAGATTTAAACTGGTATCCGGTTACCAGCCCAAGGGAGATCAGCCGCAAGCTATTGAAGAGCTGGTAAATGGGCTGCAGGCTGGTGAAAAATACCAGACTCTGCTTGGTGTAACCGGTTCCGGCAAAACGTTTTCAATCGCCAATGTTATCAAGGAGATAAATAAACCCACTCTGGTTTTGTCTCATAACAAAACTCTGGCCGCCCAGCTTTATGGTGAATTCCGTCAGCTTTTCCCGGAAAATGCGGTTGAATTCTTTATCAGTTATTACGACTATTATCAACCCGAAGCCTACATTCCCGGCAAAGATATTTACATTGAAAAAGATTCCGATATAAACAGCCAGATCGAAAAATTACGACTCCATGCCACCATGAGCCTTAGTGAACGAAATGATGTGATCATTGTAGCCAGCGTTTCCTGTATTTACGGCTTGGGAATTCCCGAAAATTATCGTGAATCTCTGGTTCGCATAAAAGTTGGCGATATAATGGATAGAGATGAGCTTCTTAAACAGCTCGTAGCAATCCATTACGGACGGAATGATGTAGCTTTTGAACGCGGAGCTTTTCGAGTAAATGGCGATATTGTAGATATCTATCCGGCCTATCTGGAGAATTCCATTCGGGTAGAATTTTTTGGTGATGAGATCGAGAAGATCTCTCGTATCAATCCTTTGGATAATCATGTCCTGGAGGTGGTTCAGGAATATCCCATCTATCCGGCAAATCATTTCATTACCGATAAACACAGCCTGCAGCGAGCCATCAAAACTATCAAAGCAGAATTGAAGGAACGTATCGAATACTTCGAAAAAAACGGTCAACTTCTGGAAGCTCAGCGTATAGAGCAGCGTACTAATTTCGATCTGGAAATGCTGCGGGAACTGGGTTTCTGTTCTGGTATCGAAAATTATTCTCGGCATCTTACCGGTGCAAAAAAAGGTGATCCGCCTTACTGTTTATTAGATTATTTTCCAGATGATTTCCTTATGGTTATCGATGAATCCCACGTTTCTATTCCACAGGTTCATGCCATGTATGGTGGAGATTATACCCGCAAGAAAAACCTGGTAGATTTTGGTTTTCGATTACCTTCGGCCTTCGATAATCGTCCCCTTAAATTTCATGAATTCGAAGAGAAGCAGAATCAGGTTATCTATGTTTCAGCAACACCTGCCGATTATGAATTGCAGAAATCAGAAGGTGTTTTTGTAGAACAGATTATCCGACCTACCGGTTTGCTGGATCCCGAAATTGAGGTGAAACCCGTTGGTTCTCAAGTGGATGATCTTTTAGAGCAGATCCGAATTCGGGTTCCAAACAAAGAAAAAATTCTTGTTACAACCTTAACCAAAAGAATGGCCGAGGATCTGAGTGAATATTTAAAAAAGGCCGGAGTTCGTACGCGCTATATGCACAGCGAGGTTCAAACAATCGAACGTTCCAAGATAATTCGAGATTTTCGTATAGATAAGTTTGATGTGCTGGTGGGAATTAATCTTTTACGGGAAGGATTGGATCTGCCGGAAGTATCATTGGTGGCCATTTTTGATGCTGATAAAGCCGGTTTTCTGCGGTCCGCCAGATCACTGATCCAAACCGCTGGAAGAGCTGCCAGACATATAGCAGGTAAAGTTATTTTTTATGCAGATAACATCACTCCTGCTATGCAGGAAACGATTGAAGAAACTAAACGCCGCCGTATTAAGCAGAAAAGCTATAATCTGGAACATGGAATTTCACCACAAAGTATTAAAAAAAATATTGACGACATAATGGCCGCAACAAGTGTGGCGGATGGTTATCAGAAAGCGGATAAGGAAGAAAAGAAGTCCAGCAGAGATAACTTTATGGAATATTTAGAGTTAGACTCTAAAGAAAAAATTATTAAGTTGTTAGAAAAAGAAATGATGGAAGCATCAAAAAAACTGGAATTTGAAAAAGCTGCAGAACTTAGAGACAGGATCTTTGAGCTGCAGGAATTATAATTGAAGTGCATATCAAAATAATGGATTCACAAAACTATCAGATAATTCAAAACCAACACATATTATTAAAGGAAATTTAAACATTAAAATGCTATCCTTATTCTATAGATAGCATTTTGAGGAGATTATATGAGCGGTTCTAAGAAAACCGAAAAGAAAAAGGCTTACGGTTCTAAGAAAACCGGTAAAATCAGGAAAAATGGTTCAAAGAAACCAGTTGATGTAGAGAAGCTTAAAGAGGGAATGGTTATCATAAAAGATGATAAACATTCCAAGATGGAAGTAGAAGTTCCGGAAGTTAAATCTACAGGTGATTATAAAAAAAACCCGGTTTATATCTATTACGACTGGTGCAAGAGATGCGGTATCTGTGTTGCTTTTTGCCCCACAGGAGCATTAGGTAGAAGAGCAGATGGTTCTCCTTATGTTCCTCATCCGGAAAAATGTATTCACTGTGAAATGTGCGACCGGCTTTGTCCGGATTTTGCCATCACCGGCGCAAAAAGGTAGGAGGATAAATGGCTAAGAATGAAACAAAAACAAAATCAGTATTGATGCAGGGAAATGAAGCAATAGCTCGAGGTGCACTGGCAGCTGGAGTCAATTTCTTTGCAGGTTATCCTATCACACCTTCTACGGAAATTGCCGAGATCTGTTCAGTGGAAATGCCCAAAATGGGCAGAAAATTCATTCAGATGGAAGATGAAATATCTAGTATGGCTGCTATTGTAGGTGCTTCACTTGCCGGAGCGAAATCGATGACAGCAACTAGTGGGCCAGGCTTCTCATTAATGGCTGAAGGAATGGGTTATGCTAAAATGGTTGAAGCTCCCTGTGTGGTGGTGAATGTGATGAGAGGTGGTCCCAGTACCGGCTTACCTACCAAACCTTCACAGGCAGATATTATGCAGGCACGTTGGGGAACGCATGGAGATGCACCCTCAATTACGCTTTATCCAAACTCTGTGATGGAAAGTTATGAACTTGCCATAAGAGCTGTAAATCTGGCAGAGAAATATAGGACATGTGTTACATTATTGTCAGATGAAGTATTGGGGCATATGCGGGAAAGAATTGAGATTCCAAACTTGAAAACGATTAAGGTTGTTGATAGGGTAAAACCAACAATTCCACCAGAGTGGTATAAACATTATCCTGAGAATCCTAAATATCCTATGCCTCTTGCCAGCTTTGGTGAAGGCTATCGTTTTCATGTAACAGGATTAGCTCATGATGCCAAGGGATTTCCAACCAATAAAGCCAGTGAAACGGCTGTGATGATGGAGAGATTAAGAAATAAGATACGTCATAATATTGATGATATAATTCAGATAGAAAGCTTTATGATGGAGGATGCAAAAATTGCAATTTTCGCTGCTGGGATAACTTCCAGAGCAGCAAAAGAAGCTGTGCTGATGGCCAGAAAAAAAGGGATTAGAGTTGGAATGTTAAGACCTTTAACTATTTGGCCATTTCCAGATGAAGCAATAAAAAAATATCTGTGTGATAAAAAAGCTATTATCGTTCCTGAACTTAATGAAGGGCAGCTTTCTAAAGCCATGAAAAGAGTGATGGGGGCGATCTGGAGTTATGAACTCAGGAAATCTAAGAATATCATTGGTCTAAATAAAAACAACGGGGAGTTGATAAATCCCGAAGAAATTCTGAAGGTTATTAAGGAGGTAAAGTAAAATGAGCAATATACCTCAAAAACAAATTCATAAATATCTGCGACATGATAAGAAGTTTCCACATGTCTGGTGTCCTGGCTGCAGTAATGGTATTGTATTGGGTGCAACAATTCGGGCTATTGCCGAACTGGGTTACGAAAAAGATGAAGTAGCGATGGTTTCTGGTATTGGCTGCTCCAGCCGCATGCCTGTTTATGTAGATTTCAATACGCTTCATAGTTTACATGGTCGTGCAATTGCCTATGCAACCGGTGTGAAATTCTTTAAACCGGAAATGAAAGTTGTGGTTGTTACCGGTGATGGAGATGCCACTGCTATAGGTGGGAATCATTTTATTCATGCTGCCAGAAGAAATATCGATATAACTGTTATCCTGATAAATAATAATATCTACGGAATGACAGGCGGACAGTATTCTCCTACAACTCCCGATGGAGCCAGAGCAACAACGGCACCTTATGGTAATATCGACAGAACATTTGATATCTGTAAGCTTGCGATTGGAGCCGGTGCTACATTTGTAGCCCGAACTTCAGCTTATCATGCCCAAGAATCCAAAT
The DNA here is from genome assembly GCA_003647825.1 of Candidatus Cloacimonadota bacterium. Lineage (GTDB taxonomy): Bacteria > Cloacimonadota > Cloacimonadia > Cloacimonadales > TCS61 > B137-G9. The sequence continues at coordinate 5,854 of QMNP01000029.1, read as the reverse complement.
TGTTTATCAGTAAAGCTCTTGAGCATAAAGGTTTTTCTCTTGTCGAGATAGTAAGTTCCTGCCCTGTTATTTTTGGAAGATTAAACAAAAAGGGATCTCCAGCTGATATGCTGAAAGATATGAAGGATAATGTAATTACGGAGAAAAAATATAACGAACTTTCTGAAGATGAAAAAGCAGATAAAATACCCAGAGGAATTTTTGTTGAAGAGCAAGTACCGGAATTTACGGCGACATATACTGATCTTGTTCAATCACTTCAAAAACCAAAGGATGAATAATGAAAACTAAAAAATTTAAAAAAGAGATCAGGTTAAGCGGTAGTGGTGGTCAGGGGCTTATTACAGCTGGGATCATATTGGCAAGAGCTGCAGTAATAGATAAAATAAATGTAACTCAAACTCAAAGTTACGGTCCGGAATCACGCGGTGGAGCCAGTAGGGCAGATGTAATAATTAGTAATGATGAATTCTACTATCCCGAAGCTGTAAATTTTGATGTTCTACTTGCTCTTACACAAGAAGCCTGCGATAAATTTGCGGTTGATCTGAAAGATGAAGGTATTCTGATCATTGATAACTCGATTGTAAAGAACACCCCTAAAATGGAATCTGAAATATATGAACATCCTTTCACTGAAATTGCTCGTAAGAAATTAGGTTCAGAACTTCCAACTAATATTTTATCGCTCGGTTTTCTGGTTAAGATCACTGGAGTAGTTTCCGAACATTCTTTAAAAACTGCGGTTGGTAACTCTATGAAACCCCAATTCAAAGATATGAATATGAAAGCCTTAAAATTAGGAATCAAATTAGCTGAAGTAGATATTAAAAATAACGGAGCCTAAAGTGCCGAAAAAGATAAGTCATATTGGTATAGCAGTTCATAGTATAGAAGAAGCAGCCAAATTCTATCAAAAACTTGGTTTGGAAATTGAATCGATCGAAGTTGTGGAATCGCAAAAAGTAAAAGTTGCCTTTATTCCTGTTGGCGATGTTCGCATAGAATTATTGGAACCTACATCTGAAGACAGTTCTGTTGCAAAATATCTGGAAAAGAAAGGTGAAGGTATTCACCATTTAGCTATGGCAACCGACAATCTGGTTGAAAAGCTGGATGATGTTGCGAGTAAAGGAATTCGACTTATTGATAAAGTTCCTCGCCCCGGTGCACATAATGCAGATATTGCCTTTTTGCATCCAAAATCTACCCACGGAATACTGTTGGAGTTATGTGAGGAAAAACATAAGTATTAATGATGTGGTTATTGATACATATAATTACAGAATTTAACACTGTAAATATTAATTAGGAAGAAGTAAAAATTAATAATATTAATTTGACAATTTCTCATTAATTGCACTTTGAGTCAAAATGAATTAGTGAAAATTATTATTAGTGATTTAATATTCAAAAACAGTTTGATTGGAGTTGTTTTGATAGTATTCGTAGATGTTAATGTCTTATCTCAGTTTATGATATTTCAAAGAACTAATTTATTTATGAGTATTAGAAACAGAAGATATTAAAAAAAAGCACTACTGTAAATTTACAGTAGTGCTTTTTTTGTAGGCTGTTAATTGATGCTATGAAATATTATAAATATTTAATTGCTAAGGTTAAGTGATAATAATTTCATGATGTAATAAAAAGTTATAATTTCTATAAAAAATAAGTAAATAAAGAGCAAAAGAAAGTGTGAAAACTTAAGGAGGAGAATAGCAAATGAGCATTCAAAGAGAAATGATAAATATTTACATAGGTGGTGAACTGTTCCAGGTACCGGAAGGGCACACCATAATGATGGCTTTCGAATATTCAGGATTTCAGCTGAAACGCGGTGTGGGTTGCAGAGAAGGTTATTGTGGTGCTTGTGCTACGGTTTACAGAGAAAAAGGTGATTACAAACTAAAAGGCGGATTAGCCTGCCAAACGGTAGTGACCGATGGAATGACTATTGCTATGATACCATTTGTACCGGCTGAAAAACCAGTTTACGATTTGAATGAACTGACTCCGGATGTTGGAACTTTCACGCAGCTCTTTCCAAGTGTGTTCCGTTGTGTCTCCTGCAACACCTGTACAAAGGCATGTCCTCAGGATATTCAGGTAATGGATTATGTACAAGCACTTATCAGGGGCGATATTGCCAAAGCAGCAGATCTATCGTTTGATTGCATTCGTTGTGGACTATGCGCACTACGCTGTCCTGCCGAAATCGTACAATATAATGCAGGAATTCTTGCTCGTCGTCTATATGGCAAATATCTCTCAAAAAATAGTCCTGAATTGGAAATAAGATTGAAAGAGATAGAAGAAGGAAAATACGATAAAGAAATTGATGAATTAAAGAAAATGCCCGGCGATAAGCTTTCAGAAAAGTATTATAGCCGTGAAATAAATATTTCTTAACAGGAGCGAGTTATGTATCCAGAATATATGATGGAATCAATTAAAAAAGTAGAACAAACACGTCCAAAAAGATTAGAACTTGCTAAAAAATTCGGAAAGAAAGTTTTTCCCGGGATGAGTGAACAGGAAAGAGAAGACATTCTGAATAATTATCATCCCGATTACAAAGATGATGCACTACGAGAATTAAGGATCGGACCCAATAAAGGTGATAAGATCATTAATGAAGTAGTAGATATCATGGAATCATATCCACGGGATTATCCCGAAATTTTCGATTTAAATAAAGTGGATTTTGAAACCGATGTTTTAATAATTGGCGCCGGTTCTGCCGGTCTTTCTGCTGCTATAGAAGCCAGTAATGCCGATGCAGATGTTCTGCTGATAACAAAGTTACGATTGGGAGATTCAAATTCAATGATGGCTCAAGGTGGTATTCAAGCTGCTGATCAATCCGATGATACTCCAGTGCTACACTACCTTGATGTAATTGGTGGTGGTCATTTTGATAATAAACCAGAACTGGTGGAAGCACTTGTGATGGATGCACCTCCTTCCATAAAATGGTTAGAAGATCTGGGTGTAATGTTCGATAAAAATCCTGATGGCTCGATGATGGTAAAATCCGGTGGAGGAACCTGCCGTAATAGAATGCACTCTACCAGAGATTATACTGGTGCTGGAATCTGTCGTGTTTTAAGAGATGAAGTTTATAACCATCCTGATAAGATCAAGTATATAGAATATACTGCGGCTACCGAATTGATTCTGGATGACAAAGGACAATGCGCCGGAGCTATTATTTATCATTTAGAAAGTAAACAATATTCAATTGTTAAAGCAAAAACTGTTATCATCGCTACCGGGGGATTTGGACGCCTTCATATACGTAATTTTGAAACTACAAACCATTATGGTGCAACTGCCGACGGCCTGGTTATTGGTTATCGTGCAGGTGCTAACTTATTGTATATGGATTCTGTACAATATCACCCCACTGGAGCTGTATTTCCAGAGCAAATTGTTGGATTTTTATGTACGGAAAAGATCAGAGGACTTGGCGCACAACCGGTAAACAGTGAGGGTGAATTGTTTGTATATCCTTTGGAGCCGAGGGACATCGAAGCTTCTGCGTTTATTCGTGAATGTGAGAATGATCTGGGAGTAACTACTCCTTCCGGTCTGAAGGGGATCTGGCTTGATACTCCCCTTATTGAAGAGTTAAGTGGTGAGGGAACTATAGAAAAGAATCTGCCGGCTATGCTTAGACAATATCATAGATTTGATATTGATATACGTGAATATCCGATGCTGGTTTATCCAACTCTGCATTATCAAAACGGTGGATTAGAAATAAATGCTGCATCAGAAACTTCTATTTCGGGTTTATTTGTAGCGGGTGAATCTTCTGGAGGCGTGCACGGACGTAACAGATTAATGGGAAATTCCCAATTGGATATTATTGTATTTGGCCGCAGAGCTGGTAAGAATGCAGCAGCTAAAGTAAAAAAAGGTGTTCAACTTGGAAAACTGAGTTTAGAGCACGTGGAAAAATATATTAAAGAAGTCGATTCAATTGGTGTAGATAAAAAACGTATAGCTCCGATCGTGCTTCCGGATTATATTCCCGATCATGTTAAGGCTAAGCAGCTTTCATCTGAGTTTCAGGGAACGTTGTTCTAAAAAGGAGGTTCGATGAATATACATGAATATCAGGCAAAACAGATTTTTGCCAAATATGGAGTTCCCATTCCCAAAGGGAAAATGATCGAAAAAGCAGAAGATGCCAGAGCTGCAGCAGAGGAAATTGGTGGAAATATCTGGGCAGTAAAAGCGCAGATCCATGCAGGTGGACGTGGCAAAGGCGGCGGAGTGAAACTGGCTAAAAGCCTGGATGAAGTAGATGAATATGCATCCGAAATTCTGGGAATGACACTTGTTACCCATCAGACAGGACCGGCAGGAAAACTGGTGAAAAAAGTTTACATCGAAGGTGGAGTGGACATAGCCAAAGAATATTATCTGGGAATTGTACTGGACAGAACTAGCGAAATGCCTGTGATGATGGCTTCTACAGAAGGTGGAATGGAAATCGAAAAAGTCGCTGCTGAATCTCCTGAAAAGATCATCAAAGTAGCTATCGATCCACTTATTGGTTTTCAACCGTTCCATGCCAGAAAACTGGCTTTTGGCTTGCAGCTTACAAAAGAGCAAATGAGACCGTTTGGAAAATTCGCCAAAGCTCTTTACGAAGTTTATTCCCAAAATGATGCCAGCCTTATCGAGATTAATCCGTTAGTTTTGAAAGGAGATGATACGTTTATTGCCCTGGATGCCAAAATGGGATTCGATAATAGTGCTCTTTATCGCCATCCCTACATCAAGGAAATGCGTGATTTCGATGAAGAAGAACCAACCGAACTGGAAGCAGGAAAATATGGTTTGAATTATATAAAATTAGAAGGCAACGTTGGCTGCATGGTCAATGGTGCGGGACTGGCAATGTCAACCATGGATATTATAAAACTCAAAGGTGGTGAACCGGCCAACTTTCTGGATGTTGGAGGTGCGGCCAGTGCGGAAACTGTTGCAAAAGGTTTTGAAATAATTCTACGAGACTCGAATGTGAAATCAATTTTCGTGAATATTTTCGGTGGGATCGTACGTTGTGATAGAATTGCCAACGGCATTTTGGAAGCTACTGAAAAAACAGAAGTGAAAGTTCCGCTGATTGTTCGTTTGGATGGTACTAATTCTGCCGAAGCAGCAGTTATTTTGAAAGCTGCAAATATTGAAAATATCATCACAGTAACCGATCTGGCGGATGGTGCTGCAAAAGCTGTGAATGCTGCCAGGGGAGTGTGATCATGAGTATTTTAGTAGATAAAAATTCCAGAGTTGTCGTGCAGGGTTTCACAGGAAAAGAAGGAACTTTCCATTCGCAACAATGCCTTGAATACGGCACAAATATAGTTGCAGGAGTAACACCGGGAAAAGGCGGACAGATCCATTTGGGAAAACCTGTTTTTAATACAGTGTCTGAAGCGGTGGAAAAAGTGCAGGCAAACACGAGTATTATTTTTGTACCTCCGGCATTTTCTGCAGATGCAGTGATGGAAGCTGCCGAAGCGGGAATCAAAGTTATTGTCTGTATTACAGAAGGTATTCCAGCAGCAGATATGATGATAGCCAAGAAACTTGTGCAAAAAAAAGGTGCAACTCTCATTGGTCCCAATTGTCCAGGAATTATTTCAGCCGAAGAAGCCAAGATCGGGATTATGCCGGGATCAGTTTTTAAAAAAGGAAATGTGGGTGTTATTTCCAAATCCGGAACCTTAACTTACGAAGCCGCAAACCAGGTTGTAGAAGCTGGTTTCGGTATAACAACCGCTATCGGAATTGGCGGTGATCCAATTATCGGTACGACTTATATTGATCTATT
>QMNP01000028.1 GCA_003647825.1 Candidatus Cloacimonadota bacterium | reverse complement strand
CTCACAAAAACACTCTATTATGCAGAACTCATATAATATTCTCCAAAGTTAGGGAGGAAATAAATCCTCCCCATAGTTTTACTTAGAATCTATAATTTGCTCCCAGAGTTATTTCTGTAGAAGAAAAATCTTTTACAAAGAATACCTTCTTCAAGCCAAAATTCAAATTGAACATTGAGCTTAACAAGTAACCACAATAAACGCCTGAATTTAGCATGAACGGATCGTCAATATCAAGATCGTGACCATCGTAACTTGATGCTAAAATGAATGTTCCAAACATATCTAATGTAGTTGTAAGTTTTTCTCCAATTGGAACTCCGTAAGATGCGCCGCCGTTCATTAAAGTTTGAGATTGTTTATCTGCATTACTAAATGTGAGCATTCCACCCCAGGAAAAAAGATGAGTTCCAGAGAATTTCTTGGTCATAAATTCAAATCCTTTTGTATCTTTTCCCGAAACAAACAAGCTGATACCGGTTCCAGTGGCATCGATATAATCTTTATCAAAAAACATCAGATCAAAATTCACACCGGCATTGATCGTAGATGTTTCTTTCTCGACAATTGGTCTCTTGGCAAAAAATCCCAGATAGAAATTACTGAAATCAGGACCATTTTTATAAGATAGACTGTTGATATTAAGATTTCCACCATAATTCAAATTCCAGTCGTAGTGAGTTCGAGTCAGATTACCACGAATATTCAAACTATTTCCATCTACTTTATTAATACTGAAAAATTCATATTGCAGATCAGAGTTCACATCATTAGATTTGATTTTTACAGCACTTCCTTTTCCTTCATCCTCTCCTTCACTTTCTTTTCCTTCTTTTTCCTTTTTCTTTTTCTGTTTGGCATTTGGCTGCACTCTTTCAGAAAAGATAACATTTTTGAATGAACGGATCGTATTCCCTACTACAGGGTCGGATGAGCCATGACCCGTAATTGCCGGCATAAATTCACCGGTAGCTAATCGTTCTAAATTACCTTCGTACCAATCCATAAAGGAATCACTAATTTCATCGTCGGTTACAAATTCTGTTCTAGAATCATTTAGAGTTCCAGAAAAATTAACGGTTAAATAATAAGTTGGATATCCACTGGCCCAGTTAATATTCTGATAAACGATTTCAATTATCTGATTAAAACCGTATGGATTTAGATCAATCGAATTTGATGCTGTAGTGTCACCATATTCGATATACCAGGCATCTATATTATTAGGATCATCCATCCAGGCATAATAGGCATCGATAAATGATGCACTAAACAACATACTACTCATAATTACAAATACTACTAACAATAATAATTTTTTCATTTTTCTCTCCTTTTATTTTTTTATAATTCTTTTCATTAATTTAACAATTGCAGTATTGATCGCATCCTGACTTGCCTTCCCGACAGTAGTCTGATCAAAATCCAGATCAACAGTTGCCCATGTTCCAATTCCAATAGTTTTGGAGCGTCCTTCCGCAGAAGCCGGAACGAACTCACCTGTTTCGACATTTACCATTCTGATCTGGACTCCAATAACTGTTGTATTGGATTCCTGAACTTTAATTCCGACAATTTCCTCCGAGTGGCTAACCCCAAAATCATAGACTTCCGCATAAATAAGATATTCCGGAGCTTTCAAATTTCCTGCTTCTACAGCTGTATCTTCAGAAACAATACCGCTTTCCGAAAGCATCCAATGATCAGCCATTTTCTTTACGACATTCTCTTTTTCCTCTACAAACTCAAACATATCAGTTTCCCAAAAACTTTCAACCAAACGATTACATAATCCCCAGCCAACTCTTTTATCTCCTAACTCCGGATACTGCTTAGCGATAGTTTCCGGAATTCCAAAACGGATAATTTGCACCCTCGTTTTTAAACCTTCATAATCTGGGAAAACAAATTTTTCGCGAGCTTCTTTGTCCGTATTGTAGCTGCCTTCATCTTCGGTATATGTAGATACTGAAGCACAACCGACAATTACCAAAAGAACTGATAATACTAAGACTTGATAAATAATTCTTTTCATATTTTTTCTCCTATTTCAGCATCAACATTTTGTTGATCTTCGAATAACTATTGGTCTGTAGTTTGTAGAAATAGACACCTGAAGAATATTTATCCGCATTCCATTCAAATGTGTGATTTCCAGGATCAAAAGTTTCTTTTAAAATCACCCGGCCTTTTATATTGTATATTATAATGGTTCCCTTTTCATTTTCCTTAATGTCGAATTCGATCGTTGTTGTAGGATTGAAAGGATTCGGATAGGCAGATCTTAAAATTGAAGCATTTGGAAGTTCTATTATTATAGGACTTTCAATTGATAATGTAATAGGACCGAAAAGCTCTGTGTGGTAATCCATTCCGACACTTTCCAGCCAATAATGATAAGTTTGCTCATATTCTACATCAGGATCCGTGAAGGTATAATGCTGCTCTTCTGAACTATTTGTTCCAGCAATTATTGTCGGATTGATTTGCATAAAAGATTGTATTTCGTTGACATTCCGATAAATATTGTAACCTATCAAACCGCTTTCGGATTGAGTGATCCAATTCAATCTGGCAAAATTCTCTGTTGTTTGAACTGCAGTGAAAGATGAGAGCGTTACAGGAAGTGGACCGTCACCATTATTTACTGCAAATTCTTCTTCACCTCGGGTGCTAGAAGTCCAAACAAATAAAACCGTACCTGCACCAAATGTTGCCAAACCGGAAATATCTTCCCAGTTGCCGCCGTTCCAACGCATTAATTGGTTGGGAATTTGCGCTCCGCCGAAATCGAATAATACACTCACAGCAATACCACTTGGAAAATTCGATCTGAAAGCAGCACTGCAGTTTTGGGGATTTGCCAGCGGATGATTGGGCTGATCTGCTACTTCTGCTAAAATCGTGAAGTTAGTTACGGTTTCCGGTGAAAAGTCGAGATCAAAGATCGGAGCTACAACGTTTCCTCCCAGGTTTATAATTGGTAATTCAAGCGGTGCCGGATCTAATCCCGTAAAGTCCACTATTTCCGTATATACAATTTCTGTAGGAGTTGCACCCGGATTTGCAGGTTCACTCATTACCGTAAAAGTGCGTACATCCGCCGCTGCTGATCCGGCAGAGTTATAAGCTTCTACCTTCCAAGAAACAACCTCGTTCCAAACAAGTCCGGCAAAGACGTGTGTGTATGCTCCCGGTGCTGTAAAGACTACATCTGCCACGACTGCACCACCTTTGTACACATAGAATCCGGTAGGATTATCACGGGCGGTGTAATTCCAATTTACTGTAACTTGCTGCGGCATCTCTGCAGCTGTGTCTGCCGGGAATATTTGTACGGCAGAGTTGGGTAGTGTACCGCCAATTTCCCCTACTATAGCAGTACCGTAATCAGAATTGCCATAATCCCTATAGGCAATCACAAAGTGAGTTGCATCTAAAGATGTGACGGTAATATCTAGAGAATATAAAGTATTATTAAAAACAGATTCTGCTCCGTAAGAGATAGTGCTACCTGATACAGTTCCTACGATGGCTGTGCCGTAATCAGAATTGCCGGCATCCGAATAGGCAACCACAAAGTGAGTCGCATCTAAAGATGTGACGGTAAAATTATAAAAATACGCAGTACTAAAAACAGATTCTGCACCGTAGGTGATACTGCTACCCGATACAGTTCCAACCATGGCAGTACCGTAATCAGAATTGCCGCCATCCTTATAGACAATCACAAAGTGAGTTGCATCTAAAGATGTGACGGTAAAATCATAATTAGAACCAGTAGTAAATATATATTCTACTCCGTAAGAGATAGTGCTGCCTGATACAGTTCCAACTATGGCTGTACCGTATCCGGCCAGATATGAAACCACAAAATGAGTTGCATCTAAAGAAGTGGCGGAAATATCAGAAGAAGAATTATATTCAAATACATATTCTGCTCCGTATGAGATAGTGCTGCCTGATACAGTTCCGACGATGGCTGTGCCGTAAGAAATACTGCCATAATCCCGATAGGCAACCACAAAGTGAGTTGCATCTAAAGAAGTGGCGGAAATATCAGAAGAATCAGAATTATTAAATACATATCCTGTTCCGAAAGAGATAGTGCTGCCTGATACAGTTCCGACAATGGCTTTGCCGGTAGAAGGATTGCCACTATCCCGATAGGCAACCACAAAGTGAGTTGCATCTAAAGATGTGGAAGAAATATAAGTAGTAGAAGTTGCAGTATTAAATATATATTCTGCTCCGTAAGAGATAGTGTTGCCTGATACAGTTCCGACTATGGCTGTGCCGTAAAAAGAATTGCCATCATCCCGATAGGCAACCACAAAGTGAGTTGCATCTAAAGAAGTGGCAGAAGTATAATTAGTAGTGGCATTATTAAATACAGATTCTACACCATAGTTAATATTCCCTCCCGGTCTGCCGTTCATAAATGTTGCGACATCTTTCGCATCAAAGGGCTGGTGTTGTTGAGTAGTCCAATCATCTATATCCTTAATTATATCAGCACTCAGTATGCTGATGAAAATAACTAATACGACTAACATTGTTTTTTTCATATTTTCATTCTCCTTTATTTAAATATATTTTTCAGGCTCATCACACCTTGTTTTGCAGGTTCTCGGGATGTGATTCTTGCTTTTCCTAAACCTTCTATTCGTAATTATCCTTCCTCGCACTAATCCGAAGACGCTTTCACGTAATAGAATTTCTTTGTTTCGGTTATCGCATCACTCCAGCTTTCTCCGACAAAAGTTCCTGAATTGCTGACATCTGTAAAAGTACCGGCAGGTTCATTGGAAGCGAATATTATGTAAGAATTTGCATTTACTACAGCATCCCAAGTAATTTGTATATTTGTTCCGACTATTTCAATCACAACATTCTGCGGAATCTCCGGAGCAAGACTATATCCCTGCCAACTTAACCACGGGTAGGCATCGTTATCTACTCTGTTTATTCCCCAATAATCATCGGTTCCGTTAGCAGTTTCTCCCATAAAATCCCAGCCGGCGTTTGTGAAAGTGGACATTGTTTGCATTTCGGCAGTTGTTTTGCCGGTACCGCCGGCACTGTAGCTTCGGCCGGAAGTCTGTGTATCCCAGAAGGAATTGGCGATGGTAGAAAAAATTTGATTTTGTCCCACCAAACCACCGATGTAAGAAGATCCGCTTACACTTCCTGTGCTGTAGCTGTTGGTGATGTTAGAATAGTGATAACTTTTCCCCACCAAACCACCAATGTAATAAGTCCCATTCACACTTCCTGTGCTGTAGCTGTTAGTGATGTTGGAATAATAGAAATTGTATCCCACCAATCCACCGATGTAATAAGTCCCATTCACACTTCCTGTGCTGTAGCTGTTAGTAATGGTAGAACTATTATTGATTCCCACCAAGCCCCCTGTGTAGTTATCTGAACCTGTCACACTTCCTGTGCTGTAGCTGTTGATGATGGTAGAAATGAAATTGGATCCCACCAAGCCACCTGTGTAATAACTTGAACCTGTCGCACTTCCGGTGCTGTAGCTGTTAGTAATGGTAGAACTATTATTGATTCCCACCAAGCCTCCGATCATAGAACCACCACTCACACTTCCGGTGCTGTAGCTGTTGGTGATGGTAGAATTACTGACATTGTATCCCACCAAGCCGCCGATGCGATTAAGTCCTGTGATATTTGTGTTGGTTACTCCGAGATTAGATATTTCTGCGCCGTAAGTATATCCGAATAAACCTTGATAATCGTTACTCGGACGGTTGATGTATAAGCCATCTGTCTCATAACCTTGTCCGTCATAACTTCCGGTGAAAAAATCAGGATTATTTCCGATCGGGCTGAAGCCTTCTCCGCTATTCCAGTTTTGGGTATCTGTGGCATCAATATCTGCTGTTTGGATGTAATATTTGTCCCATTCGCCTGAGTTTTGCGAAAGCCAGGCAAGGTTATCCAAACTCGCTATTTGATAGGGGTTTCCGGAAGTTCCGTCACCTGCAGCAGGCGGAGTAGTTGTTTGCGCCCACATTCCAGCTGTTGTAATTATCATCAATAATAATACGATTAACATTTGTTTTTTCATTTTATTCTTCCTATTTCAGCATCAACATTTTGTTGATCTTGGAATAACTATTGGTCTGCAGTTTGTAGAAATAAACACCTGATGAATATTTGTCTGCATTCCATTCAAATGTGTGATTTCCAGGACCAAAAGTTTCTTTTAAAATCACCCGGCCTTTTACATTGTATATTATTATGGTTCCCTTTTCATTTTCCTTGATGTCGAACTCGATCGTTGTTGTAGGATTGAAAGGATTTGGGTAGGCAGATCTTAAAATTGAAGCATTTGGAAGTTCTATTATTATAGGACTTTCAATAAATAATGTAACAGGACCGAAAAGCTCTGTCTGATAATCCACTCCGATACTTTCCAGCCAATAGTGATAAGTTTGCTCATATTCTACATCAGGATCCGTGAAGGTATAATGCTGCTCTTCTGAACTATTTGTTCCAGCAATTATCGCAGGATTGATTTGCATAAAAGATTGTATTTCGTTGACATTCCGATAAATATTGTAACCTATCAAACCGCTTTCGGATTGAGTGATCCAATTCAATCTGGCATAATTCTCTGTTGTTTGAACTGCAGTGAAAGATGATAGTGTAACTGGTAGCGGATCGTCTCCACCCAATTCTCCCGGTGTTGCATCTTCGGGAGTATCTTGCGGCCAAGAACCACCGCTTTCCTGATGAATTCTTTCTCCTGTATTTACTTCGAGTGATTCATCCTGATTTGCTCTTGCTCCGTCGCTGAGTGCATACGCAAAACCATTGGCAATATCCAAGTTGCTGTTTCCAGCATCAAATGCAGTTCCGCTTAAGGCAGAACTCCAAGCATTGCTAAATGTACTTAGACCTGCTCCATTTGAGATTATGAAGAAACCACCGTCGGGAATCGTGTAACCGGCAGGAATAGGATAGCTGTAAACACCCGGAATAAAACCTGTTCCGTTGGGATTAGTTCCCTGTACGATGGAATATCCATCTAAACTGAAAGGATATCCGGTGTCATTCCAGAGTTCTATAAAGCCTGTACCTTCATCAAAACCTGTTTTATTATCAGAGATTTCAGAAATCAGAACATCTCCATCAAGTATAGGCTGACCGTCTCTTTCCCCAACTATAGCAGTCCCATTATCGGAATTGCCCTCATCATTATAAGCAACAACAAAGTAAGAAGATTCCAACGATAAAGCCGCACAACTACTAGTAAAAGCAGAATTAAAAATATATTCAGGACCAAAAGAGATAGTGTTATCTGTTACGGTTCCCACGATAGCAGTGCCATCTTCTCTATCGGGTTCCGGCCAGTCATTACCAAAATCTACATATGTAACAATAAAATGTGTTAGATCCAGAGTTGTAGCTGATAAATATTGAGTATTTTGTGAATTAAATACATATTCAGAACCGAAAGAAAAAGAAGAGCCTAAAACTGATCCTACTATAGCGGTTCCATACGGTTCAGAACCCCAATGTTCGGTATATGCAACAACAAAGCGTGTAGCATCCAAGCGTATCCCAGAAATTCTAGAAACATATGAAGAATTAAATTCATATTCTCCTCCATAAGAGATAGTGCTTCCCAATACTGTTCCTAAAATGACAGCTCCGTGAGTAGATGGCGGATACCCAGATAGATATGCAATAACAAAATGTGTTGTATCAAGAGCTAAAACTGATGCTGCACCAGAATAATCAGGATAATATACATTATGAGAACCGAATAAGATAGAAGATCCTGAAATTGTCCCAACAACGCTTACTCCGAAATCTGAAACAAGATGATCTCGATAAATAACAACAACGTGAGTTGCATCAAGAGTGGCAATTGCTATAAAATCGACAGAACTATACCTAAATACAAATTCAGAGCTGTATGAAATGGTGTTGCCTGATACTGTTCCAATAATAGCCGTTCCGAAATTAGAGTTTTCTCGGTCCTGAAATGCAACCACGAAATGAGTAGCATCAAGCGCTGTAGCTGAAAAAGCAAAAGTATTTCCGCTATGAAATACAAATTCAGCACCGTAAGATATTTCTCTTCCTGAAACAGTTCCGATAATAGCTGTTCCAGCATACGAATTTCCTTTATCAGAATATACAAGAACAAAGCAAGATGAATCTAGGGTTATAGCTGAAGAATATAAAGCTTGATTGCCATTGAATACATATTCGTTACCGTAAGCAATATCACTTTCTCCTCTGCTTCCGTTCAAGAATTTTACGACATCATTTGTTTTGAAGTTGTCGGTTTGGTTTTCAATCCATTCGTTTACCTTTTCAATTGGGTTTGCGGTGAGAGCACTTACAAAAAGTGTAATTGCGAGTAAAAATAATAAATTTTTCCCCGTAAGTATTCGGGTTTTCATTTCATTCAACATTTTTTCATTCTCCTTATTTCATTATATGTCACCATATAATTAGCAGATTCTGTACCAAAAAGGAGGGTTAAACATAAAGCATTATATATAAGAAGGTTATGACGTTTGCGCTAATTGCAGATTAAGGGAGAGTATTACATAAATGTAATACTGGTTTTAGGATAGAATATCTGTAATCGCATTCATGAAAACAAGTTACATCGAAATACCAAAAGTGTTACTTTTTTGTAATGTTCTACGAAAAAGTAATGTGCACGAAAGGGAATGATTCCAGACGGTAAAAGCGATTTACATCAAAAATAAATTGGTGAATGATATGGAAACCCAGGCGAAGATAAAACAAACTAGGAGTTTTGCATGGATTAGGTATCTATGAAATATTATATTTTTTTATCTTTTCCCAAAGAGTTTTTGTAGTAATTCCCAGAATTTTTGCTGTTTCTTTTTTCTTCCAGTTAGTAGCTTTCAAGGTTTCAATTATGCTTTCTCGTTCTATTTTATGAACAATATCTTTCAAGATCCCTAAATTTTGTTCTTTCGACTTTTGCAATTGCTCAGGAAGATCATATGTATGAATCTTGTCTTTTTGAGACATTGCCACTAATCTTTCAATAAGGTTTTCCAGTTCTCTTATATTTCCCGGAAAGTCGTATTCTAAAAGCAATTGGATAGCTTCAGATGTAATCTCGATATTTTTTTTCATTTGAAGATTAAATTTGTTCAAAAAATGTTGTATGAGAAGCGGTATATCATCTTTCCTTTTTCGAAGCGGCGGCAAAATAATAGGAACTACATTCAATCTATAATATAGATCTTCACGAAATTTTCCAAGCTTTACAGCTTGTAGAAGGTTAGTTTTGGTAGCAGCAATCACGCGAACATTAGTTTTTATGGTTTCAGTTCCGCCAACTCTTTCAAACTCTTTTTCCTGCAGCACCCTTAGAAGTTTAGTCTGTCCACTTAGATTAAGATCATCAATATCATCTAAAAATATTGTACCATTCCGAGCAAGCTCGAATCTACCCTTTTTGGTTTTTAGTGCACCTGTAAAAGCTCCTTTCTCGTGCCCGAATAATTCACTTTCCAGAAGAGTTTCCGTAAATACAGCGCAACTAACTTTTATAAATGGTTTGTTCTTCACTATGCTGAGGTGATGTATCATTTCTGCAACCATCTCTTTTCCGGTTCCGCTTTCACCCTCGATCAATACAGTGCTTTTTTCGGGAGAAATTGTTTCTATCAGATCAAAAACTCTAAGCATTATTTTGCTATTTCCGATCATGTTTCCAGTAGAATATCGCTGCTTTAATTCTTTTCGTAGAAATATATTTTCTTGTTTCAATTTCTTCAGTTCTAAGCTTCTCTTTATTTTAATCAGCAACTTTTCTGTATGAAAAGGTTTACTTATATAATCGTAAGCTCCTATTTTAATTGCTTCTACTGCCCTTTCTATCGAACCGAAGGAAGTCATCATTATTGCTATTACTTCTGATGATGATTCTTTTATTTTTTGTAATAGTTCTACACCGTTCATTTTTGGTAATTTGTAATCCAATAAAACCAGGTCAAAATACTTCTCCTGAAATAGCATCCAACCTTCTTCACCATCTTTTGTTAATATTACATCATAGCCGTTTCTTTCCAAAACATTGCAAAGCATTTCCTGCATCAATTCATCATCTTCTACAATCAATATTTTAGAATTTCCCATTTATTCTCCAGTAACCGGCAGAGATATTATCACCTCTGTCCCTTTATTCTCATTGCTGATTATTTCAATATTACCATTATATAAATTGATAATATTATAGCAAATAAATAATCCGAGCCCCGTGCCCTCACCTACATCTTTGGTTGTAAAAAAAGGATCGAATACTTTGTCGGCAATGCTCTCTTTTATTCCTTTACCATTATCTCGGAAACTTATAAATAAATTACTGTTTTTTAGTTTTGTTGTTATGGTTAATTTTCCGTTTTCCTGTAAGAAATGTACGGAATTTTTTAATAAATTCAGAAAAACTTGTCGGATCTGATCTGGATTTAATTCAATCATGGGAATAGATTCTTCAAGTTTTAAAACGAGTTCAATTTCTTTTTCTTTTAGTTGATGATGTACAAAGCTGAGAGATTCTTGAATGATTTGATTTACATTTACAGATTGAATATCGGCTTCATGAAAAGCGGAGTAATCTAGAATCTGCCTTACTATTTTCTCGATTCGGAACAATCCTTTTGAAATAAATTCAAGATATTTTTGTTCATCTTTTTTGGCATCCGGTTCTTCGATGAGCATACGTGTAAAACTGATAATCGCACCCAGAGGATTATTTATTTCGTGGGCTATTCCTGCAGAAAATCTTCCAATAACCGCCATTTTGGAACTTTGCATCAATTTAGTATGCATATGTTGTAGGTCTTTAGTTCTTTCCAGAACTTTCTCTTCTAAATTGTCTCTTTGATATTCAAGTTTTTTATTTTTTATCTCTAATTCTTCTATTAATATTTTGATTCTGTTATTTGATTCTTCCAGCATGACCTTACTTGATAAGAGATCATCTTGTTTAAGTTTAATCTCTTTTTGATAATTTTTGAAATGATCTGAAAGCATCTTTAAGGTTTTATTACGGTTATCATCACCGAGATTTTTATTGAAAACTTCGCAATCTATACAAGCATCAAATTTGTCGATCCAATTTTCTTCAAGTTCTGTATGACAGAGGCTTCTCTCCATAAGCCAGCAACAATAATCGTTGGATCCATGGGCTGGGCATTCGGTTTTAATACAATCAAAATGCTCCCAGCACTTTAAGAGAGTTTTATCCTTCTGCATTATTATGAGACCGTATCACTAATTATTTTAAAAGTGCAAATCAATTGTGTGGTTACCATTTTATCTCCTCATTGTACGATCTTCTTCCTCTCGATAACAAATTACATTGCAATCAGAATATTGTATGCACTTACTGAACAACAAGATTAAATATTTCGGCACTAACTTGCGTACAGCACAGTTATACATTATTTCATTAACAGCATTTTTCTGTTCAT
>QMNP01000027.1 GCA_003647825.1 Candidatus Cloacimonadota bacterium | reverse complement strand
TGCAGTTCCGGCCTGTATTATTATTTGATCTCAGCCCCGGACGGGCAAGCAGTCAAAGGGAAAATTGCTCTCATACGCTAGAATGAAAAAACTCTTATTTGTATCGACTTACAAAAGTCCTTCAGTATTGAGGGATCTGCATATTTTGCAAAATCATTTCAACTGTAAGGAACTATTTTTTCCAAATGCCAGCCGGAAGTTTTTTTTTACGATACATTCTGTTATTCAGATACTTTTCAGGATGCTCAAGGCAGATGTATGTTTTGTACGATTTGCTGATTTCAGAGCTTTCCTTGTTGTTATTTTTGCGAAGTTATTTAGAAAAAAGTCACTTATAGCTATCGGTGGATATGAAGTAGCAAATGAACCGGATTTTAACTACGGAGCACTTCTTACGAGAAGCGGTGGAAAAAGAGTAAAATACATTTTAAAAAATGCAGATATTATTATAGCTAATTCTGATTTCAGTAGAAACGAGATAAAAAAGCTGGAGAATATTGACGTAAAAGTAATCAGTCATGGTATTGAAAATACTCTCTCATTTGAAAAAACAATAACCAGAGATGATGTGATTGTTACCATTGGTAGTTTGAAAAAAGATATCTATAAACTAAAGGGTGTAGATACTTTTGCCCGTGCAGTAACACAAGTTGGAGTTAAAGCAATAGCTATTGGAGAATTCGATAAGCAGGTTTATGCTGAACTGAAATCCATCAATCCTGAACTTGAACTTCCGGGATTTCTACCGCAGAATGAGATAACTGCAATTCTAAAAAACGCTAAAGTGTATTGCCAGCTTTCATATCGAGAATCATTTGGCGTAGCATTGCTGGAAGCTATGGCTCTTGGATGTATTCCAGTAGTTACCAAGAACGGTGCGTTACCAGAAGTTGTCGGTGATGTTGGTTTTTATGTAGAATATGGAGATGTGAATAAAACAGCTGATGCAATTTCTAAGGCTCTTAAATCAAATAATTCTGAAGATGTTATTGATCGAGTAAATAATAAATTTCTTCTACAGTATCGTGAAGAGAAGCTGCTAAATTTACTTACCGAGAAAAAATGGATTTGAAAATAGGTATTGCCGGCTTAAGTCCCAGTTGGAAAATAATTTTAGAACAGGAGGGAATTAGTTACAGGGAAATTGACTGTTCCCTTCCAATAGATCCTGATGAATTTTCTGCGATAATAATCGATGATATAAATGCGACGACATTTGATAGTAATTACTTGAAAAATGGTGGAGCTGTACTGTTCTCTTCTAAATCCTACGCTAAAATATTTAATAAAAAACTTTATATGAAGAAGAAGAAAGTCGTTGCAGATGCAAATTCTATCTTTTCTGAGCTTGGTATTATTGATTTGGTTGGTCGTATTGGAATTGTAAGAGATGAAGAATTAAAATGTGAAGATAAAGGCTTAAATATACTTTCTGGAAAATTAGGTAAAGGATCATTCTATATTATGCCTTTTGATTTAGATAAAGAAATATTGAATCTTTCCTCATGTCGTAGAAAATTTATTGCCAATAGAAATGAGCTACCCTCGGAAGTAGTAGCCAAAGTGTCTAAAGCAAAACTAAGGAAAACAGTAACGACCATTCTTTCTATACTGTTAGATATTAGAAAGTTACCTTTTATTCATAAATCTTATATTCCAGGGAATAACGGATTGTTTATTTTTAGAATTGATACAGATAATTGCTCCAAAGAGGATGCAGAAAACTTATTAAAAGTGTGTGAAAAACACTCTATTAGAGCATCGTGGTTTGTAGATACTATGAACGAGCAAAAACTATCCGATCTCTATGCCAATATGAAAGATCAGGAAATTGGCTTACATTGTTTCAGGCATCTCGTATTTGATAACTATTCTGCAAACTTTGAAAATATTGACACTGGAATGAAAAACCTGCAGCGATCTAATATTACAGTAAAAGGATTTGCAGCCCCTTTTGGAAGTTGGAATACATCACTTAATGAAGTTTTAGAGAAATTTGATTTTACATATTCTTCAGAATTTGTTCCTTCCTATGATGATCTTCCTTTTTATATTTACACAAATAATCAATACTCAAATATTTTACAGATTCCTATACATCCAATAAGTTTGGGACGATTACGAAGATCACATTTTACTAAAGAAGAAATGATAGAATATTACATAAATATAATTAATGAAAAGCGTAAAAGAAATGAACCTATATTAATTTATCACCATCCTCATCATAAATTGCTGGATGTTATCGATGCAGTTTTTGGTTATGTGAATAAACTTGGTCTGGCAAATTACACAATGAATGAGTACGCAGAATGGTGGCAAAAGCGTAATCAAATCAAAATGGATATCTCATTTGAAGAGAATGAATTGAGAATGAATATCGATGATGAAGATATGACAATAATTAATAATAAAAAAGTGTGTAATTTTAAATCAAGAAAAAGAATTGATTTATCCAAATTAGAATTTGTTCCGATTAAGTCATTATCTAAGCCTCTGAATATAAACCTGACTAGAAAATACCATTGGCGTGATACACTATATGATTATGAGTCGTGGAAAGGACGACGAAACAGGTGATAAAATGAGAATATTCTTAGCAAGTTATCAAGGGATAATGTTAAATAAAAGTGGTCCCTCATATAAATTGATTCATACAAAAAAAGCCTTACAGGAATTGGGTGTAGATGTTGATTTTTACGATATGTGGAATTCAAATTTAAAGATAGAAAAATCGGATTTGTTCCACATATTTAATGCGAGTATTGCTACTTATGCACTGGCCGCAAATCTAAAAAGATTTGGTGCGAAATATGTTGTAAATCCAATATTTTTCAGTAATCATTCAGCCAGTACTTTGCGATTGTACCAAACAATAGAAAAGCCTGTGAAAGCTATCCTGAAACGCACTATGTCAGATTATTCATTCACGAAATATATCTGCGACGAAGCTGAAAGAGTGTTGCCAAACACAAAGTCAGAAGGGATGTTATTAGCCGATGGGCTTAATGTAGAGAAACAAAAAATTGAAGTGATACATAATGGTGTAGAAGAGAGATTTGCTAACAGTGATCCTGAGCTTTTCAATAAGAAGTTTGGGGTAAAAGATGCTGTACTTTATGTAGGTCATTTAGGATCATATCGAAAAAATGGTATGAATATTATCAGAGCTTTACAAAGGATTGATACACCAGTTTTTATGTTTGCAAATGTTTACAATAATGCCGAAGGAAAGCGGTGTGTAGCAGAAATAGAAAGGAGTAAAAACATTAACTTTCAGAATTGGATAGAACATGATGATCCCCTTCTGGAATCAGCTTATGCTGCCTGCGATACTTTTGTTCTTCCAACTCGCTATGAAACTCCAGGCAGAGCTGCTTTAGAAGCTGGTCTGGCAGGTGCAAAAATTGTGATTACTCCCTATGGAGGAACTAAAGAATATTTCGGTGATCAGGCTGAATATCCAGATCCAACATCGATCAGCTCAATTCAAGAATCAATTGAAACTGCTTTGAATAAAAAGAAAAATAGTGAACTTAGCAGACATATCAAAGAAAATTATATCTGGCCAGTTATTGCAGAAAAAACAGTGGAAATGTATAAAAAATTAAAGTAAAATAGTAAAAAAAGTTAAGGACGGAATTAGCTTGAACAAACAGGAATATAAAGAAGTAGTTAATAAATGGATTGAAACAGAAAAAGAGAAAACTTGCAGTAGAGATTCGCAGGAAAGATATGAAAAAATGCACAAAAGACGATTTTCAATTCTATATAAATATATTACGCAAAACTTTCCGAATAAAGAATTAAAGGTTCTTGATGTTGGTAGAAGTCATTTCACGAAAACTCTGCAAAATTATTACAAGAATGTTACTACCATTGGTTTTGCACCGGATTATGATGAGGGTGGACATAGATTACTTGATCAAATTACCTGCAAACATTTAACTTTCGATTTGAAACAGGCAAAAAATGTAGATATATGGCCGGAAGAAAAATTTGATTTAATTATATTCGCTGAAGTAATCGAACATCTGTCAGAAGCTCCCGAATTTGCCCTGTTAATGTTTCACTCACTATTAACCAATAATGGCCATCTGCTTTGTACAACTCCCAATGCAGCAGCACTTTTTAGAAGGTACAAACTATTTTTTGGTAATCAACCATATTCAAAAATTAGATATTTCAGTAATAATCCCGGGCATTATAGAGAATATACGAAAAGAGAACTTTATGAAATGGGAGAGAAATGTGGTTTCAAAACCGTTAATCATAGATATACAACATTTCATAAACACACCCAATCTCTCAAAGCTGTAATTTTAGATTTATTATCTTCTATAATTCCGGCTTTTAAATGGTATCAGATGATATTGTGGAAAAAAAATGAAATTTTACAATCAGAAACAAAGAGTTAATTGAAAATTTTGATTTTGTGCTATAATCATTTTTCAAAATTAACTTAGAAAAGTATGCAAAATTAGTATTATGGTGAATGTTAACCAACATCTACAAAAGATAATACATTATTCTGCCGGAAGAATGTTTAACAATGTGATTCTAGTCATTTTTTTACCAATATTCTCACATTATATGATTCCGGAGCAGTATGCTGTTTATACGAATATCACGATTTTTATTTCTTTAGCAAATATCTTTTATTCTTTAGGATTTACCCAGTCTTTGGTTTCATACTTCTACTTAGAAAATACAGATGATTATAAATATACACTGATAAACTCTGTATATATTGTAACAGCAATTGTCGGTATTATTCTGTCTTTGTTAATTTATATATCTAAAAACAATATAGCCTTACTAATATTAAAAAGTGATATGTACTCCAATCTCTTTCCTGCAATCGTTATTATCATCATTGCCCAATCTTTTTCAGGAATCACGTTAAGTATAATCAACAAATTAGAACGTTCATTAAACTATGCAATACTGGGAGGAGTAAGTAATTTCCTAATATTGATTTTATTCATCTATGGCGCAATATCAGGAAATTTCTCCATTTCCAATGTTATCTCATACATATTTATTTCATCTCTTATTGCAATGCTGGCTGCATTAATAAATATAAATATAATATTAAGAAGTTTTGTATTGCAAAATAAAGTAATATTTTCTTATGAAATTATAAAACCAGTAATAAGATTTGGTTTAATTATGATACCCGGAACTCTTGCTCTGATATCCATGAGGGTCTTAGATAGATATATGCTTACTTATCTGTCTCCCAGAGGTTTATATGATGTAGGAATATACGCAATGGGGTATAAAGTTGGCGCTATTATGCAGTTTCTTCTCTCAATTGTAAGTATGGTGTTTTTCCCACACGCTATGAAAAATGCTGATAGTCCATATGCTGGGAAGTTATTCAACAAAATCTACCTTTTCTTCCTGATTTGTGGTGCAATTCTAGGCTTTTTTATAATAATTTTTTCGAAAGAATTGTTTGCGATATTTGTCGATGCTCAATATACGTCTGCAGCAGATCTGGTATTCTTTGGGGCAATATCCACTTTTTTGCATGGCATTTTCAATATCTTCAATCTGGTTTTTTACAAAATGCATCAAGCTGGCAAAATAGCTATTGCTGTAGTTTTGGGTACTATTATTAATATAGGTTTGAATATAGCTCTCATACCTAAGTACGGAGCATTTGGGGCAGGATATGCGTCAATTATTTCATATATTTTAATTGTGATATTTAATTATGTAAAAGGCAAGAAAACATTTAATGCAAATTTCAGAATTTCATATGTTTATTTAGTAACAGCATTTCTATTTTTAACATCGTTTTTGAATTCTATTATCAGGATAAGCATATTAGTAAGTAGTATAAAGATTACCGTTATTCTAGTTGGAACTCTACTTTTAACATATTCACAAAAACAACACCTTATATCATTTCAGAATCAATTCAGGTCTGAGGATTAGACAAAATGTATACTGGATCATTTAATACAAAAATTGTAATAACAGATAACTGGTTAGTGGAAATATCGAAGATTAAGAACAAGGTATTAATTATAGATAGTAATATTCGATTACATTATAATGAAATGCTAACACCTTTGCTGATAAATACAAGATTTTTTGAATTCAATGCTTCTGAAAGCAATAAAAATTTAAATGAGATAACTAAAATATTAGATTTTTTTCAAACTGAAAATCTTAATAGATCTTCCTATGTAATATGTATAGGAGGAGGAATTACAACAGATATTGGGGCTTTTACTGCTTCGATTTATAAAAGGGGTTGCCGTCTTATACTCATTCCAACAACACTATTAGGAATGGTGGATGCTTCTATTGGTGGTAAAACAGCGATAAATTTTAATGGAATTAAAAACAATATTGGTACTTTCTATCCAGCTGAAAAAATTATTATTAATACTGGCTTTCTAAAAAGTCTTCCTGAAAAAGAAATGAAGAATGGTTGGGCTGAATGTTTAAAAGCAGCTCTGATAAAGCCTTTAAAGCTAATGACCTTATTAGAAAGCAAGTCGATTAAAGATATTGATGCAATTGTTCGGGAAGCTATTGCAATAAAAGAATCTATTGTACGGGATGATCTGCAGGATAAAGGGAATAGACGAATTTTAAATTTAGGACATACTTTTGGTCATATTATCGAATCGATTTCTGAATATCAGATTTCACATGGAGAAGCTATTTCAGTGGGAATATGTGCTGCAGCCTATATCAGTATGAAAATGAATTTCTTAGCAGAACTTGAATATCAACAAATAATGAATCTGTTTGATAATTTTGATCTACCAGTTAAATTAGAACAGAAACTTGCAGACAAGATTGCACTAAATGGAAAAAGACTATTAAAACACGACAAAAAAAAGACTGAAGATTACAATTTCATCTTTTTGAGAAGTGTTGGGGATGTTTTTGTATATACTATTTACGAAGCTGATATAATATTTAATTTATTTATTGATTATCTAAAACAATATATTCACTAATATTTTTCTTCATCCACACCCACACCACATAAGCTCTATCCATCAGATGGAAAGCAGGTAAATCCTGTCCAGAACGAAATAAATTTATTTTTGTTATCAACTGCTTATCATCAGGTTTTCGTTTATATACTTTTATTAATTTCCCTTTTTGGAAGAGAAAGTGAAAACTTGCAGAATTAATCAGCACATTTTCATTCATGAAATCAAAGATGAACTTCTGGCGTTTTGCAAAATTCCCACAATAATCCTGCATATTCCTGAATTCAGCAGCCTCTTCAAAATCTAAATTCTGGGCTGCAAGATCTATCTGCTGGGAGATTTCTCTGGAAATAGGTTTGGCATTCCCTTTCAGGAACTCCAACGCTATCTGTACTATTTCATTATAATCAGGAAGATCGTTCTGACAGGGTCCCAGGCATTTTCCAATTCCAGCCAGCATACATTTATTTACTGGAGTTGGATCGGTGCAGGAACGGAGTTTGAGGATTTTGTTAATGAAGAGAAGAATATACTCTGCCGTATATTTATCTTTGAATAGTCCAAACATATGTTCTGTGAAATCAACTTCATCATTTGAAACAATTCTAAATGCTGGGAATTTATCTGCTGTTGCAAAAATATATACTTGTTCTTTAAATTTCTTTTGTTTTACATTGTAAGGGGGAAGGTGTTTCTTTATAAGATTATCTTCCAGAATTAAAGCTTCCAATTCTGTTTCGGTTTGCCTTATTTGAATTTCATTAATATGGAAGATCATCATTAAGGTACGTTCGTGTGTTTCATCACTCTGTTTACGAAAATAGGTACGGACTCGATTTTTCAGGTTCTTAGATTTGCCTATATAAAGTAATCTTTGCTTCTCATCGTAGAATTTATAAATTCCCGGTGATTCAGGCAGATTTGATACAACGGTTTTCAGATGTTCTGGAATCGGCATTATTTGTAGATTAAATTAACTATCTTTTCTAAATATTCAGCATCAATCTCATCAAACGAATCCAGTTTTTTGCTGTCCACATCCAGCACTGCTACGATCTTATCATCTTTCCAAACCGGAACAACTATTTCAGAAGCGGATCGGCTGTCACAGGCTATATGACCAGGAAATTTACTCACATCTTCTACTATTTGAGTTTTCTGCTCATCGACTACTGTCCAGCATACACCTTTATGTTTTTCTAAAACAAGACAGGCTACACTACCTTGATAACAGCAAACTGTTAATTCTTTTTCCATCAATCTGTAAAATCCTGTCCAAAAATAGTAATCGAATTTGTGATGCAGAACAGCAGCGATTGTGCTCATTCGTGCTAAAGGATCTGTAGTTTTTTGGATTAGTTCCTCGATTTGGGAAATAATTCTTTTGTAACGATTTTGTTTAGTTATTTTTTTCAATTTGATACCTCTTCCTATAAATCGGAGCCAAGGTTAGAGTCATCGTTTTCGGTGTCAATTCTCTTAACAAATCTGCTTTCAGGAGTTTGCGTGTTTCCGAAAATTCACAACGTAATCGTACAACGGCATTCGGATCGATCTTGCTGAGTTCAGCTCCCAGCAGATTGCGCAAAACTTTTTCATCTTCGGTAAGTTTGGTTATATCAATTCTTACCATCGGGCGAGTGGGTAGGATGTGGAAGTTTGTTTCAGTCAGTTTCCAATTGTTATCTGTTTCTTCAAAGATCAGTTCGTAGAATCCTTTTTCTTCTGCCATTTCTACAATAGAAGTTCGTTCTGTGGAACCAGGATAAATTACCGGAATTTGCTTTCCTTCTTTCTCATATTGGAATATCTGAGCTCTGTGAATATGACCGGAAAGAACTGCATGGTAATCTGCAGGTAACATTTCCAAAGGCAAAACATCAATTCCATATCGGAATGTGTAACCTTCGATCTGAGATTCCTGAATAGCCTGATGCATCAAAAGAAGTTTAATGTCAACACCTGGATTACCTTCGGTTGCCTGTTCAAAGATTTTTTCATATTGCAGCTTGATTCCGTTCCTGATGTTGGGGAATCCGGTTATGCCGATAATTGCTTTTTGTTTTTCGAAAAACATGGTTTGAGGTTCGTCAAAGATGTGAATGTTTCTATGATTCATCAGGATGGAAGTTGGCAGAGCTGAACGTTCATGATTGCCGGGAACAATAATAAATGGAATATCGTAATCGGCAAAATCGTAAAGGATATCGTAAGCTTTATCAACGATTGGAGATGGAACTTTACTGCGAAAGAAAAAATCTCCACCATGCAGCACCAGATCAGCTTTGGATTCAATTGCATAATCCAAGACTTTCTTGTAATTATCAAAAAAATCATCTCCACGTCTTCTTAGTTCAACCTTGGGTTTGATCGGGTAATCAACTCCCAGATGCGTGTCTGCAAAAAAGATGATTCTAAGCATAATTTAAAAGAGCATATTCTTAGTATAAAGGTTGTGATAATAATCTTTATTAGCCATCAATTCGTCATGAGTTCCCTGTTCTACGATCTTGCCTTTGTTGATAACATACAGCAGATCAGCGTTGCGAACTGTGGAAAGACGATGAGCGATAATAACTGTAGTTCTGTTTTGAGAAAGTTCCTCCATAGCCTTTTGTATGTAGGCTTCAGATTCGGTATCCAGCGAGGAAGTAGCTTCATCAAAAATAAGGATAGGAGGATTTTTTAGGAAAGCACGAGCAATGGAAATACGTTGTTTTTGTCCACCGGAGAGCTTAACACCACGTTCTCCTGTGAGAGTTTCAAAACCGTCAGGAAGATTTTCAATGAAATCCAGAATATTAGCTTTTCGAGCAGCTTCGATAACTTCTTCATCATTGGCATTAGGATTTCCGTAAATTATATTCTCACGAATTGAAGTATCAAATAAAAATACATTCTGTTGTACAATTCCGATGTTTTTCCGCAATGATTCCTGGGTTAGATCCATAATGTCGTTCCCATCAATAGAAATCGAACCTTTTTGAGCTTCATAAAAGCGTGGGATCAATGAGGCAATTGTAGATTTTCCTGCTCCCGATTCTCCGACCAACGCAATTGTTTCTCCAGCTGGAACTTTCATGTCAATATCCTGCAGAACCCAATCTTCTGAGGATGAATATTTAAAAGTAAGATCAGAAATTTCTATCTCTCCTTTCACATTCGTCAGCGATTTTGCATTCTTCTTATCAGTAATATCCGGTTCAATATCCATTATTTCAATAAAGCGTTCAAAAGCTGCAGTTCCCTGCTGAAATTGTTCTGTAAAGTGTATGAGTCGTTCAATTGGACGTAGAATGAAATTCACATAAAGAGTAAAAGCGAGTAGATCGATCACATCGATTTTTCCCAGGAAGATCAGGTAAACACCACCTCCAATAACAACCAGATAATAAAAATCAGTAAGAAAGGTCATCCCAGAGTGGTAGATACTCATGATCTTATACATTTTTTCCTTGGCACGTTGAAAGGTGAAATTGATGTGTCCGAATTTTTCCATTTCCAGGTGCTCATTGGTAAAAGATTTTACTTCACGAATTCCCTGCACAGAATTTTCTACACTACTGTTAATATCAGCTATTCGCTTCCTTACTAATCGAAAACCACCCTTCATTTTGTGCCCGAAGGTCATTCCCCAAATTACAAGTAAAGGAATGGGAACTAAAGCAATTAAAGCCAATTGTTTATTATAATAAAACATAGCGATAAATGAACCAATGATCATGAAAACCGAAATAATAAGATCTTCCGGTGCATGATGAGCTACTTCTGCGATCATATTTAAATCATTGGAAATACGAGACATGATATGTCCTGTTTTCACATTATCAAAGTAATTAAAGGAAAGTTTTTGCAAATGAGCAAATACATCTGATCTCATGTCAGATTCCATACGAACACCCATCACATGACCCCAGCGAATGCGGATGTAGGTAAAGACAGCTTTAAAGATCATGATAACTGCCATAACTACTAAAAGAACAATTATTCCACGCAGATCTTTGTTGGGAATATGAACCTTAAGTAATGATCTGGTGATAACAGGTGTGAATATTGCCAGGATAGCAGCCAGGAAGGCAACCGTCATATCCAGAATAAACAATCCGCGATGCGGTTTATAATATTTAAAGAATCTTTTTAACATAGATTAATCCTCAGATTCCGTTTTGTCCCCCTTGTAAGGGAGAATTAAAGAGGGGTGTTTTAATAAATTTAAATTTGTAAAGTATCAAAATCCCTCTGTCCGGCTTTGTCAGACATCTCCCCTTATGAAGGGGAGTTTATTTCTTTATCCTTCGACTCCGTATAAGATGAAATTTTTTGGACTTGCCCCTGAAGCAGAGCTTGGGGCGAGAACAAACTCATTTTAGCCCTCGACTCACGCTCGCAAGCTCACCGCGAGTCAAGTTCTGTTTTCATATCACTCAGGATGACAATTTTCTGGACTTGCCCCGAAAGCAGAGCTTGGGGCGAGAACAAACTTAAGTCAGCTCTCGACTCACACTCGCAAGCTCACCGCGAGTCAAGTTCATAATAATCAGCTCTCGACTCACATTCGCAAACTCATTGCGAGTCAAGCCCTTCTTTCATATCTCATGCATACCCCCTTTTTTTCATTAGAAGCTGA
>QMNP01000026.1 GCA_003647825.1 Candidatus Cloacimonadota bacterium | reverse complement strand
GATTGAAGCTGTTGAAAGATCACTCGTAAAGACTCTTTCTGTCATTGCGAGGAACGAAGTGACGCGGCAATCATTTCTTTCCTTTCTTGCAACGGTAAAGATTGCTTCGATAGAAGCCGTTGACAGATCACTCGCAAAGACATGGTTTGAAAAATGTACTACGTATATATTATGACAAATTTCACCAATTCAGTTCTATACACTGGTGTAACAAATGATCTTGTTCGTCGTGTCTATGAGCATAAGAATAAATTAATTAAAGGATTTACTTCAAAATATAATATTATAAAATTAGTATATTATGAAGAAGGTGAAGGTGCGTATGGAGCAATTTCCAGAGAGAAACAAATCAAAGCCGGTTCAAGAAAAAAAAAGATCGAGTTAATAAATTCAATAAATCCAGAGTGGAAAGATTTGTGGGAAGATATCCAAAATGAATAGAATATTTTTTCTAAAGCAATTAGTGCTTCGATTGATACCAGCAAAAGAAAACTCGCAAAGACTTCTTTCTGTCATTGCAAGGAACGAAGTGACGCGGCAATCATCTCTTTCCTTTCTTGCAACGGTAAAGATTGCTTCGATTGAAGCTGTTGAAAGATCACTCGCAAAGACTCTTTCTGTCGTTGCGAGGAACGAAGTGACGCGGCAATCATTTCTTTCCTTTCTTGCAACGGTAAAGATTGCTTCGATAGAAGCCGTTGAAAGATCACTCGCAAAGACTCAGAGGTTAAAATGAAAGATTTTCATCACCCATTATTCGATGAAGTTTATCATTATGAAAAACTCATCAGCACATCCAAGCAAGCAACAAAACTGATAAAAAATGAAACTGCCCAGGGTAATTTTCTTATTATCTCCAACCAGCAAACTGGTGGAATTGGACGAGGAAAAAATAACTGGTCTTCTCCGCCGGGAGGCATCTGGCTGACCGCTGCTTTATATGGATTATCAGTTTCATCCAGTTTAACTATTTTCACAGGAATCTGCATCCACAAAGCACTCTGCGATTTATTTCCTAAAATTGAGACTGATCTTAATATCAAATGGCCAAACGACATTTATCTGAATGACAAGAAATTATGTGGGATTTTAGCAAGTCACAATCAATCAAACAAATATCACCTGTTGGGAATTGGTTTGAACTCCAATATAGATAAGTTTCCAGATGAAATTTCAGAGACAGCAATTTCTCTTTCAAATTTTTTGGGAATTGAAGTTGAAAATGAATTGATTATTACCAAGATTTTTGATAATTTTACTGAAGATTTTCCAGAATTTGTTGAAGGTAATTTAAATTCAAAATATTATAATAACCATTCTCTTCTGAAGGGGAAAGAAATAATTCTCGATACAGATTTTGATCAATATGCAGGATTATGTAAAGGAATCAATAAAAGCGGAGCCATCCAGATTGAACTTAAGTCTGGCATGATCCAACCGTTTTATGCAGGATCAGTAATGGATTGGACAGATTCATAGGAATTACATAATTCATAAAATAACTTGGAGGAATTTATATGAAGGCATTACTATTTAACGGCAGTCCCCGTGAAAACGGCAATACAATGGCAATGTTACAGGAAGTAGCTGGAGTTTTGAATAAAAAAAATATAGCTACTGAGATCGTTCAAATTGGCGGAAAACCGGCAAATGGATGTAAAGCATGTGGAGCCTGTTTCAAAAGTGAAGACAAAAAATGCATTCAAAAAGATGAGATGAATGATTACTTTGCCAAGATGGTGGAAGCTGATGCAATAATAATGGGATCACCTACATATTATGCCGATCTAAC
This sequence comes from Candidatus Cloacimonadota bacterium, assembly GCA_003647825.1. Lineage (GTDB taxonomy): Bacteria > Cloacimonadota > Cloacimonadia > Cloacimonadales > TCS61 > B137-G9. Next base: position 9,934 of record QMNP01000026.1, on the reverse strand, counting down.
TCCAGAAACGAAAGCTCTGATCGACCGCTGCGGATTTTTAAATATTGCCAACGGTGGACCGCTAAAAAGAAAACTCGGCGCAGCAGTAGTAGCAGTTCGCAGAGCAGGTTCAATTCATGTTTTCGATTCGATTAATCATTTCTATTTGATCAATCAGATGATCATTCCCGGCAGCAGCTACTGGAATATGAGTCTGGCCAGAACTTTTGGGGATTACGAAAAAGATGAAGAAGGCATAAAAACCATGAAAACTCTGGGCGAAAATATTGCCTGGTTATTGGAGAAAATCAATTAGCTTCAATAAAATAGTGCAAACTAAATTTAACCAAGAAGAACCCGAAAAAACGCGAAGTTTGATAAGTAAGCTTTTCTTATTGCAAAGCTTTTGACCAATTCGCAAAATTTAGAATAAAATGCAGACCAGTGATCTGTCCCTACTCTTATCCGCTTATGCTCTTACAAGTTTAATTTCCTTATACTTCTCTATTCATCCCTTTAAATGTATCTTCTTTCGAAGAAAAAGATTGTTTCCCATTAGCTTTTGATAAATGAGAATTTGAAAGATTCAGGTAAGAATCACCTTCTCTATTTCACAAAATTAATTTTCATTAATTTATTATCATTTTATTTTTGCTTTATTTCGATTTTAATATTAAATTATTTCTTATATAATGTATTTTGGAGGACGGTATGAAAGGTGAAACAAAAAAAGAAAGATTTAAGCGAGTCGGAGAGAAGCGAGTTCAAAATGTTTTAGAAAGCTTGAGAAAATTATCTCAATGTTCCAACGGAAAACTTTACGAATGGGAAGAAAAACAGTTAAGCAGGATCTGGAATGTGATTGAAAAGGATCTGGAAAAATGTAAAAACTCTTTTAGTGATCCTGGATCAAAATTGTTTAAGTTGTAGGGAGGAAAAGATGGAACTATTCAAAACATATCCCTTTGAATTTGATGACGAAAAATATGAAGTAAGAATTTATCATAATGACAAGTTGATTAATGTTGCTGTCTTTAAAGAAAATCATCCTGCTACTGGCATCAGGCATCAAATCCAAATTCCAGAGGGGATGGAAATCGAAAAAATTCTAAACAGCGATTCTATGAATCATTTTATTGAACTCTCTAAAAAGGAGATCTCAGATAATCTGTGGTATAATTTAGCTAGTTAAATGGGCAGACTAATGATCTGCCCCTATTCTTTTCCGTTTATTCTTTTACTCGCTTACATCAACCTTGCGAATATCGCACAAGCAAGATGTGCTAAAACCTTCGTAATGTTTCCTAAAACTCCACTCTTATCCCAGCGATAATATTCCTGCCAGCTCCCGGGAAATAGTAATTTGCACCTTCCCAGGCATCATAATAACCGGAAGTTTCATATTCTTTATCCAGAATATTATTTACTTTCAGATTCAGCGACAAATCTGCTAAATACAAGAACTCGGCAAATTCATAACTGATGTTAAGATTCAAAAGTTGATAAGCTTCCACGATGCGATCTTCATTTTCAGCGTTATCCAAATACTGTTTCCCAACATGTTGAACTTGCAGAGAGGTAAAAAGATCATTCCATCTATATGCCAGTTTTGAGTTAGCTATAATCTCAGGGAATCCCCCGATCTTCTTACCCGAATAATCAACATCTATCACGTTCCAATTTTCATCCCAATCCTTCATAATGAATTTCTCAAAATAATTATCATTATAACTAAAACTTCCGCTCCATTTCAGGTCAGCGAGTAATTCGGTTTCAATTTCCAATTCTACACCGCGATGTATAGTTTCATCAGCATTCCCACGAATTGGACTGCCTTCATCATTCACTCCGCCATAACCAACTATCTCATCCTGAAAATCCATCCAGAATAAATTCGTTTTCACTTTCCAGCTACCGGTATCATAACCAAAACCAATTTCATAATCGATCAATTTTTCATCCCGCACGTATGGATCGCTCCACTCAATATGATCGATCTGATCACCAACAACGATCGTATCAGCTTCAGCAAAAAGTGGAGCTACGCCCAGATCATCCGGTCCGTCCCAGGTGTCGAAAAGTTCATCATCTGTGGGTTCACGATGAGCAAAAGAAATATTAGCATAAACGTTCATTGCTTCATTAAAGTTATAATTCACACCAAAACGCGGATTGAAAAAATTGTATTCTACTTTGTAGGAATTCAGATATTCTCCAGTAAAATTTCCAGATTCATTCTGCTGGAATTGAAAATTAATTATCTGATAATACAGATTTGCCATTAAATTTAAATTTTGCATTGGTTGGAAGAGTTCATTGGCATAAAATGTGTAATATTGTTTTTCACCAATATAATTGTAATATTCATGACCTTTGGCAAAATCAATATCGAGTGTATCAGATCCAATCACTTCCTTTACTTCACCCCAATGTTCACTATCAAAAATGCTGATGTAACTACCTATGGTGAGATTCCCCAGATAGTGGCTCCAGTCCAGATTTCCTACCCAGCCATACTGGTTTTTCTCTACTTTTTTCTGCCGGATCAAGTCGGCTTCGATCGTATCAGAAGAATCTACTAAACCATATTCCCAGAGATCACGATCGAATTTGTATTGTTCGTAAAATCCATTTCCTTTTATATAAAAAAGTGAGTTCTTGGTACTCATATTTTTATTGATCATAAAGCTGTGATGCAATTCTAAATGCGGCTGACTGAAATCATCAATTTCATTATCATAAGTTATGGGATTGTGTTGATGATTTTCTTCCAGATCAGCTTCATAAGAAGCATACCAGGCAGCATGAGTTATTTCCTTTCCACCATAAAAATTGAGTTCCGTAATACTGCGCGCTCCAATTCTGCTGAGACCGGTAAAATAAGCCCATTGTTCTGTAGCACTATTATCGCGATAACCGTCGGAAATTATACGGGAAAGTCGGAGATTCAGTTTGAAATAATCTTTAATATTTCGAGTGGTTTTAAAGCCGGATTTAATGGTATTGTAACTTCCGTAGTTACCAAAAACTTCCGAGCCATATTCTGCTTTAGTTGTATTTGTCTGCATATTCAAAGAACCGCCAAAAGTGGAAATCCCGTAAATTGAACTTCCTACTCCACGCTGGAATTGGACATTTGAGATACTCTCGGCAAAATCGGGCATATTCACCCAATAAACATTATGATCTTCCGGATCATTCAGAGGGATTCCGTTGATCATCACGCCGATTCTTTTTTGATCAAAACCGCGAATCTTCATATTGGAATATCCCATCGGGCTGCCGGCATCTGCATAAGAAAACACATTGGGAAGCTCATTCATCAGCATGGGTATATCCTGACCGAAATTTGCTTCATCGATCATATCATCGCTCATGTTAGTGAAGGTTACTGGAGTTTCTCTTTCTACTGCTACGGTTGAAGAAACTTTCATTCCTTCAATTTCAGTTGGTTTTTTTAGCATTCTTATATTTAGTATTCGATCATCAGGGAAATTGATCACTTGTTCTAATATCTTGTAATCCAATCTTTGAAAAATAACATTATATTCTCCAGGTTCAAGACTTGTTATGGTAAATTTTCCATCTTTATCGGTTATTATTCCCTTATTGGAATTTTTAATATAAACCGAAACTCCGGTAATTGCTTCTCCAGAATCACTATCGGAAACTTGTCCCATCAATGTATCTGCAGAAATCAGATTTGCAGATAATAAAACTACTAACATTATTAATATTTTCTTCATATTTTTCTCCTACTTTTCTACCTTATCCGTCTCCGAAATTCTTCGGAGCCACCTTCTCCTATCGAGGAGAAGGAAATTTACTCTTGTTCCTAAAGTCCTCTTTGGAAACATTTAATTATCTGTAAAACTCCTGTTTCACAAAATCTAACTTAGTTCCCCACACAAAGGGGAACGCGTCATTTAAATCCTGCAATTACCGGAATAGTACTACTCATTCCCACCTTTCCAGTTGGGAATGAAATAATTCGGAAGTTTCTACTTCCAAAGATATGAAGCAAAAGCTTCATGGTATTTCCTTCCGAAGCGGAAGCTTCGCAAGGAGATCGTCTTACAAATAAAAAAACCACATCGCAGCGGTTAACTGAAATGTGGTTATTATAAATAAATTATCATTTTCTTCATATTTCCTCCGCTGGTATTATCCAGATCAGGTTCAAGGGTATTTCTCAGCCATTGGTCGGCACCCCTAAATCAGATTTTTACTCTAACTTTTTAATGAACTATTGAGTTGAATTTTGAGGATTAGGATTTCGTGTCAAATGGTTTTTGCTATTCTGCTAATTCCATCGTCTCGATTGATTCTGGTGTTTTGTTAGATTGTCCCAATCTACTTTTCTTCAAATGACTTTCACGATGAAAGCAATAACAATGTGGACTACTCGGGATGAGAAGTCCAACCATGAATCAAATGGTTTTTGCTTAACCTTGAAAAGGCTTCAATCGAAAATTTATTTTTTACTTAGCACTTTCAAGGTTTCATGCAATACATACCCAGAAAGTGTCAATCTGTTGGTTCAATCGTCTCGATTGAACCTGGTGTTTTGCTGGATCGTCCCAATCTACTTTTCTTCAAATGACTTTCACGATGAAAGCAATAACAATGTGGACTACTCGGGACGAGAAGTCCAACCACGAATCAAATGGTTTTTGCTTAACCTTGAAAAGGCTTCAATCGAAAATTTATTTTTTACTTAGCACTTTCAAGGTTTCATACAATACAAATTCTGAAAGTGTCAATTGCATGAGTATGAGGAAGAGACCTTTTCAGAATTTTCGGTTAGAAATAATTTGACTTCATTTACTCAATTATAATTGGTCGGATAATCTTGAAAAAGGAGTAGAATTGAATTTTTCAAATACGATCGATTTTCGATCTATAATATCCACTGCCGATTGGATCGTGTTTTTTGCTGTACTAATTTTAACTCTTGCATCTGTAATATACGGACAATCGTTAAAGAAAAAAAGCAAGCATAAAAGTGATACGGATTATAATTTTCTCGATCTACTATTAATGGGACGTCAGCTGACTTTACCAATGTTTGTTGCAACCATGGTTGCAACGTGGTATGGTGGAATTTTTGGTGTAACTAAGATCGCTTTTGAACAGGGAATATTCAATTTCGTTACGCAAGGATTTTTCTGGTATATTGCCTATATTATTTTCGCACTTTTCATTGTGAAAAAAGTGTCTAATTATAAAGCTCTCACCCTTCCCAACCTGATTGGAAAAATGTTCGGTCCAAAATCTGAAAAGTTAAGTGCTGTTTTCAATTTTTTTAATGTTTTACCGATTGCATACGTGATAAGCTTGGGCCTTTTAATCCAGGCAATTTTTGGCTGTTCGATGTTTATGGGAATGCTTATTGGAACAACGATTGTAATTCTTTATACTCTTTACGGCGGATTTCGAGCAGTTGTATTTTCTGATATTGTACAGTTTTTTGTGATGTGCCTGGGAGTGTTTTTAGTTCTGGTTTTTTCGATAAAATTATTTGGTGGAATTGATTTTTTGAAAGCTAATCTTCCCTCGACTCATTTCTCTCCAACCGGTGGTGTTGGTTTGGCAACAACTCTGGTGTGGGGATTCATCGCTCTTTCTACTTTGGTTGACCCCAATTTCTATCAAAGAGTTTTCGCTGCTGAAAGTGATAAAGCTGCTCGAAATGGAATTCTGATTTCCACTCTGATCTGGTTCTTGTTCGATATTTGCACCACTGCCGGAGCAATGTATGCACGAGCTGTAATTCCGGAAGCTGCTTCTGATAAAGCTTACTTGATCTACGCCATGCAAATTCTGCCGGATGGAATTAAAGGATTGGTTTTGGCTGGAATTCTTGCAACGATTTTATCAACATTGGATTCATATCTTTTCATTGCCGGAACAACAGTTTCTTATGATATGGTTCCCAGGAAATGGAAAGGCAAAGTTTCACTTTATCATCTGGGAATTGTGTTTGTGGGGATTTTGGCAGTTGTGATGGGACTGGTGTTTGATGGAAATATAAAATCTGTGTGGAAAACACTGGGAAGTTACTCAGCCAGTTGTCTTTTGCTGCCAGTAGTTTATGGATACATTTTTCCCGGGAAGATAAAAGATATGCAGTTTGTTATTGCCAGTATTTTGGGAGTGATCACTGTAACGATCTGGCGAAATATTCCGTTGCCGGGATTCTGGCAAAATGTGGATGAACTATACATGGGAATTGTTGCAACATCGTTGGGGTTGGTTGTCTATGGATTGGTAAGGAAAGAGAATAAAAAAGTGAAGTCTCTCTGAGGGATTCTCTCAAAGACAAACGACGAAGAGTCTACATTATTTATAGATTTTTCGCGAAATAACCAAGATTGCTTTCTCAGAAAGACAATATGAAGGAAGGAAAAATGAAAATTGGCAAGATAATCACATTGATTTTAGGGATAGGTTTATTAGCATTCGCAGCTTATCATTTTATAACAGGAATTTATTTATGGGCAGTTGTTAAATTGATTGTTGGTGCTGGATTGACCACTATCACTTTTATGAAGAATCGTTATGGGCAGATCATCTTCGGACATTTGGCAATTATAGCAGGATGCATGCTGGTTACTGCTGGAATATATTATGTACCTATGATAGCAGAAAGTGTAAAGGCAAATAACAATCAGATCCATTTATTGCATATCTTTGCCATGCCGCTTTTCTGGGGATTTTTCTCCATCGGCGGTGGTGTATGTGCGATCTATCACGGTTTTTGTAAATGCGTGCGACATGATTGGAAGGTATAATGAATAAATTTATCAAAGAATTTTTTAATACCCAAAAAATCATCGGAATGATCCATGTAGCCGCTTTACCTGGAACACCAAAAAATAATAACTCAATTGAAAAGATAATTGAGATAGCAGTGCAGGAAGCTAAGATCTACCAGGATTGTGGAATAGATGCAATAATGCTGGAGAATATGCACGATGTTCCTTATTTGAACCGTGAAGTAGGACCTGAAATTATTGCCAGTATGACAGCAATTGCAAGAGAGGTGAAGCAAAATGTAAATCTTCCCTGTGGGATTCAGATCTTAGCCGGAGCGAATCAGGCGGCTTTGGCGGCAGCACAAGCTGCCGAATGCGAATTCATCAGAGCCGAAGGTTTTGTATTTAGTCACATTGCTGATGAAGGATTTATAAATGCCGATGCTGCTGATTTAATGCGATTTCGCAAAAAAATCGGAGCAGAGCACATTGCCGTTTTCAGCGATATTAAAAAGAAGCATTCTTCCCATTCTATAACATCAGATCTTACCATCTCCGATTTTACCAAAGCCGCTGAATTCTTCTTGAGTGATGGAATCGTCATTACTGGCAAATCAACTTCCGAAATGACAGATCTGAAAGACCTGCAGGAAGCAAATAGAGCTACAAACCTGCCAATTATTATTGGGTCTGGAATAACGGTTGATAACATTATTGTATATTGGGATCACACTGATGGATTTATAGTTGGTTCACATTTCAAAGAAGACGGTAAGTGGCAGAATTCTGTTTCCAAAGATCGGGTGATGCAATTTGTAGAAAAATTTACTAGTTTGAAATAAAAAAACCAGCCTTCTCAGGCTGGTATATGGTACCAGAGGCCGGACTTGAACCGGCACGAGCCGAAGCTCGAGGGATTTTAAGTCCCTTGTGTCTACCAATTCCACCACTCCGGCAAATAATAGTCACTAAGAAACATCATTTCTATTAAAATGGAGGCGACACCCGGATTCGAACCGGGGATAATGATTTTGCAGACCATTGCCTTACCACTTGGCGATGTCGCCATTACACTTATAAATATAAATGGAGCGGGAGACGAGATTCGAACTCGCGACAACCACGTTGGCAACGTGGAGCTCTACCACTGAGCTACTCCCGCTCAACACGAAAAGCAAAATTCAAAACTCAGGATTTATTGTCAAATTATTTATGAACGACAGCAGATAAATAGCCAACAACCTGGGACAAATCACCACTTATGTGACCAGAATGAACATAATTTAATATCTCAATTTCATTAAATTTTAGCATTTTTGCTAAATACATTAGAGTTAAAATTCCACCCATCCCACATGCTTCTATTCGATTTTCTGCAAAATTTTCCTGCATGGATTCGATTTCCAGTTCTTTTAGAATTTTTATTAATCTGTTATCCTTTTCTTCTGCAATTGAAGATGAATAATAATGAGACAGATCCGTGCTTATAACGAATACCGTTTTATCCAATTGATCTTCAAATTCTCCTACAAGAATTTCAGCCAGATTTTCACTGTTTTTCATAGTCTGCGAACCAAGCAAAATTGGAATTATTTTTATTTTAGGGAATGCTACCTGAAGAAAGGGTAATTGGACTTCAAGTGAATGCTCCGCTTGATGTGCAGGATGATGAAAACAAAAGTCTTGATGCTTCATTAATTTATTTGTTATATCTTCAGCAACCGGCACTTCTCCTAATGGCGTTAAATAAGATTCATAATTCCCAACAGAATATTTAAAATTCGCAAATCGATGACTTGGTGCAATAATAACTGCTTGATCTATTCCCTTTTGCATTACTGCTTTGTAGCTATGTGCTGCGCATTGTCCCGAATAAATATAACCCGCATGAGGAGCAATTATACCTAAAATATCTCTGCTTTCAATATTATCGTCTGCATTACTAAAATATTTTTCAATATCTTTTCTTAATATATTTGCATAACCAGGATAGAATGATCCGGCAACAACGGGATTTCGTTTCATTTTAACTCCCTTAGATTTTTCGTTTGAATCCAACTAATTCAAAAGATTGAAAACATCACAATTTCTGGCAACAAATAATTTGACAAAAAAACTCAAAACTTAATAAATCCTGCAAAAATATTTATGTGGAAGTAATAATGAGGAAAATCGGCATTTCCAGTGGTGATCCAGCTGGCATCGGACCGGAAATCACAGCTAAAGCTCTACGTTTCTTAGATTTACCGGATAATTTTATTATTATCGTTTATGGAAGATTAATCACTTTTGTTGATGGGAATAAAATTGATAAGATAGATAATGTAAATCAAGCGGTAAGTCCCGGTATTATCTACTGGATAGAAATTGATGATCCAAAAGTAATAGCAGGCAAACCATCTTCTACTTCCGGAGAAATAGCATATAGAATTTTAGAGAGATGTGCAGTCGATCTGAATCTGCAAAACCTTGATGCGATCGTAACCTGCCCTGTTTCCAAAGAAAAAATTCACCATACTCATCCAGAATTTATCGGTCATACCGAATTTTTCGCTGCCAAATCAAATACAAGAAATGTGATTATGTCTTTCTGGGGAGAGCACTTCCACCTTGCCCTATTAACAACTCACTTACCGGTACAGGATGTATCGAAAGTTCTTACTGATGAGGTAATAGAACTCAAACTTCGGCTTATATATAGAGAAGCAAATAAAATGTTACTCCAACCAAAACTAGCAATGCTTGCTATGAATCCACATGCTGGAGAAAACACTGCTTTTGGCTTGGAGGATGAGAGAATAAAAGTAATCCTAAAAAATTTAGCTTCCGAAAATATTGTAATTGATGGTCCCTTCCCAGCAGATACTTTTTTTGCGACAAAAGCAAAGCAATACAATTTAATAATCTCTGCTTATCACGATCAGGGTTTAATTCCATTTAAAATGATCTCTGCTGAGGAAGGTGTAAATGTAACGCTGGGATTACCTTATATTCGTACTTCGGTAGATCATGGAACTGCTTTTGATATAGCGGGGAAAGGTAAAGCTTCAGAAAAAAGTTTACTTTGTGCCATAAGATTTGCCCAGAAAATGTTTTCACCAAACCTAAATAAAAAGAATGATAATTACATTACATTTGCTAAATATTATGATCAATATATGTCTCATGTAAATTATGAGGATTGGGTTAAATATATT
>QMNP01000025.1 GCA_003647825.1 Candidatus Cloacimonadota bacterium | reverse complement strand
GTAATCGATTCTTTTTACGTTTTGTTAGTTTTTTCATGATCTCGTAGTGGTCGGTCATTGGCCGACCTATTTCTTATCAACACCTTTTTCTGACAGCCCGATGGGCTATCACTACCGTAGTGGCCGAATGACAAGCGAGAGAATTTCAGCGATTGGATTTTAATTATCCAACGCATCGGTCATTGGCAGGCCTAATCCAAATGACAGCGCAATGCGCTGTCACTACAAAAACAATCGGGCAGGAAACAATTTCCCGCCCGATTATTTCACATCTATTTCTTTTCGTCGTTTTCCTGTTTAATCTCGACGATTATTTCATTGATCTCTTTACTGCCAAGATCACCAACTCCATGTCTTCGAACGGAAACAGTTCCATTTTCCTGTTCTTTTGCTCCAACGATGAACATGAACGGAATCTTGCGCATTTCTGCACCACGGATCTTATAACCGATCTTTTCGTTCTGCAGATCCACTTCACTGCGAATGCCGGCAGCTTTTAACTTAACGTTCACATCTTTGGCATATTTTTCGTAATGCTCAGATATAGGAATAACTTCTACCTGAACCGGACATAACCACAATGGGAAATTTCCTGCATGATATTCAATGAGAGTTCCAAAAAATCTTTCCAGAGAACCCAGCAAAGCACGATGTACCATAAATGGACGATGTGGTTTATTATCTGCACCGATGTATTCCATTTCAAAACGCTCTGGCAGGTTGAAATCGAACTGGATTGTGGAACATTGCCAACTTCTATTGAGCGCATCTTTGATCTTGATGTCGATCTTGGGACCATAAAAAGCTCCACCACCTTCATCAACTTTATAATCGATATTTTCTGCCTTGAGAGCTTTTTCAAGTGCAGAAGTTGCTTTATCCCAATCTTCTTTTTCACCAACTGCCTTCTCCGGCATGGTAGAAAGATAGATCTCCAATTCTTTGAATCTAAATGCTTTCAGGATGCTTATCGAAAATCTCAAAACATCCATTATCTCATCGTCCAGCTGCTCTGGAGTACAGATAATATGAGCATCATCCTGGGTAAACCCCCGAACCCGCATTAAACCATGCATTGCACCGGATTTCTCATAACGATAAACAGTTCCCATTTCCGCCATTTTTATTGGTAGATCACGGTAACTTTTTTTAGATGCTTGATAAATTCCAATATGAAACGGACAATTCATCGGTTTCAGATAATATTCCTGATCATCCACCATGATCGGATTATACATCACATCTTCATAAAATTCCAGATGACCGCTGGTGATCCACAATTCCTTCTTACCAATATGGGGAGTATTCACAATGCTGTAGCCATCTTCAAAATGACGCTTCTTCCAATAATCTTCGATCACGGAACGCATGAGACCACCATTGGGATGCCAGAGAACAAGACCTGCTCCAATATCATCAGAAATAGAGTAGATATCGAGTTCCTTGCCCAGTTTACGATGATCACGTTTCTTAGCTTCTTCCAACATTGCCAAGTATTTATTCAGCTCTTTATTCGATGGAAAACTAATGCCATAAATACGCTGCAGCATTTTGTTCTTCTCATCACCACGCCAGTAAGCACCAGAAGTTTTCAACAACTTAATCGACTTGATCATGCCGGTATTAGGCAGATGCGGCCCACGACAGAGATCAACGAAATTTCCCTGCGAATACAAAGAAATGACTTCACCTTCTGGAATTTCTTCCAGAAGCTCAACTTTGTAGGTCTCACCCATATCTGCAAATTTCTTGATCGCATCTTCTCGTGAGATCTCTTCTCTTTTGTATTCCAATTTCTGTTTGGAAAGCTCTTTCATTTTCGCTTCGATCTTTACCAGATCTGCATCAGTGAAAGGAATCTCTTTATCGAAATCGTAATAGAATCCATTTTCGATTGCCGGACCAATAGTAACTTTTACATCTGGATAGATCTCTTGAACAGCTTGAGCCATTAAGTGAGCAGTGCTGTGCCAGTAAATTTCCTGACCTATTTCACTATCAAATTTATATAGCTCGATTGAAGCATCTTCCTTTATAGGTGCATTCAGATCGATCAATTTATCATTAACTTTTGCTGCAACAACGTTGCGAGCTAAACCTGGACTGATGCTCATGGCAACGTCATACGAACTTATATCTTTTGGAAATTCTCTTTCAGAACCATCCGGAAAACTTATTTTTATATTCATTTCATTACTCCTTAATTTTTGTATTTTTTGTTTTATGAATTACACATCAAAGGTGTAATAAACGAATATTCAACCTTATGTTGAATCATTCTTGAACCTCCAAAAATTATTAATCCAAAACTTCGTCTTTCTGAGACATTCTTTCAACTTTTCTCACGAAGAATCTGAAGCTTTGAGACTCTTCGTCGAATATCACTGTAAGATTTCCTCAGAGAGACATCACCTGCTTGTTCCTCCCAAAAGAATTCGGGATCTTGGGATCATAGTTACGAAGAAAAACTTCGTATCCAGAATCTGTTAGATACTTTTTCCCGTGAAGGGACTCACGGGTTACAGAAACTTCGTCTTTCTGAGAATTCTCTTAACCTTACATACGAAGAATCTATCCAATATTCATACAGCTTTTCAGTTATTACTTCACAAAATTCTTCCTGCCTGCACCGCCGAAGTCAGACGAAGGCGTGAGAACGACGTGCATGAAACGTCAGAAAGACAACACTTTATTAATGTTAAATTACTTTATTCCGCTGTTTTGGCAATCTTTTCTTCGATTAACTTCACAGCATTATCCAATGCTTTTTGTGGCGTAAGTGTACCGCGCACAACTTTTTCGATCACATGCTCTTCCAAATATTTACGAGTTTCAAACCACTCACTGATCTGTGGTTCAAATGTAGCATATTCCAACTGTTCATAAACCGATGCGATCTCCGGATTACTTTCAATTCTGTTTTTAATGGCTTCTTCCTGGAATGCACTTTTACGAACTGGCATATAATAAGTCAATTCACTCCAGCGAGCAGTCTGCTTAGCATCTGTAAACCATTTCACAAATTCCCAGGCTGCCTGTTCTACCTTTTCTTCATTGGAATCAAATATCACTACATTCGTACCACTAATGATATTCCTTTTGCTTTCCTTAATTGGAATAGCAGAAATTCCCAGGTTAAAATCAATTCCGGTTCTCAACATATAAGCCATCGAAACACTGGAATCTTCATAAAATGCGATCTTACGAGCTGTGAAATCCTTCTGCCCTTCATAGCCCGGAGAAAGATAAGCCGACTTATCTCCATTCAAAAGATTATTCAAATAATCCAACGCTTCCACACCTTCTTTGCTGTTGAAGAGTGGAGTTTTATTATCCGGAGTCATAATTTCTCCACCAGCCTGCAGCAGCAGGTTTTCAAATTGCCAGGCACTTATCTTTATCGTGGTTCCGTATTGATCGATCTTACCATCACCATCCAGATCCTGGGTAAGTAACTTGGATAATCTAGTGAAATCATCCCAGGTAACAGGTGGTTTATTTGGATCGAGATCATTTTGAAATAGAATATCCTTATTATAATATTGAACACGCACGCTCTTATTAAAAGGGAAAGAAACCAATTTCCCTTTCATAGTATTACTCTCAATGAATACAGGATAGATATCTGCTAGATCCTCATCACCAAAATCTGGGTCAGCATCGATGAAATCCTGCACAGGAATTATCACATCACCATCCACAAAATTAGAAATCCAAGCTTCATAAGCCTGAGCCACATGCGGCTGATTTCCGGTTTGAATGGATGCCATTAACTTTTGAGAAAGCGCCGTATAATTTCCCATATTTATTGAATTTACGAAAATGTGGGGATGAGTTTCATTAAATTCATCTACCAGTTCTGCCAGAGCATCACCCAGAGGACCACCCATCGCCTGCCAGAAGATAACTTCTGTCACATCACTTTTAACATCTGTTTTCTTGCCGCAGCTTATCAATAATAAACTTGCAACTGCTATAATTATCAATACATTCTTCATATTAAACTCCAATATATTTATATTTGGCAAATTAATTTGAGGTTATGTAGAGTCAATAATATTTTTAGGTTAGTGTTTATCTGCTGTACTTGGCTTAGCATAGCCAAAGTGAAAGAGTCTGTGCTTGTTTCGAAATCGAAGTCGACAATAACGATAGCGGAGTTGAGAACAGCAGAAGTATATTCATCATTCTGAAGTCCCTGCATCGCGAGGAACTCCATTCTGAAGGAAAATGTTTCGACGTTGTTACATCATCGAGAAGATCCTGAACTCCACATAAATGTGAAGTCCAGTCCAAATTTCTGACAGCTTTGAACTTCAACCTATGATACTCGAGTTCACAGGAGCGCAGCGAAAGTGGACTTGAGAAGAGAAACATCCTGAACTCCACATAAATGTGAAGTCCAGTCCAAATTTCAGGCAGCTTTGAACTCCAACCCATGATACTCGAGTTCACAGGAGCGCAGCGAGAGTGGACTTGAGAAGAGAAACATCCTGAACTCCACTTTCGCTGCGCTCCTGTGAAATCCAGTCTGAAAAGAATTGAAATTGACATCACCAATAGATTCATCAAATTTGATTTTGCATTGAGCTAAGCATAGGAGTTGCAGATGAAACGTGTAGAATACGCGGAAGCAAATACTAAGACCAAACATCCGGCAAAAGTTGTTGTAGCAATTGTAAAAGATGCGAATGGAGAATTCAATCCGATCACCCTGGAGTGGTATATGAAAACATCCATAAAACCTCCCATGTTCGCCATCTCGATCGGGCACTCCCGCTATTCTTATGAATGCCTTCAGCAGAATCGCTATTTCAATCTCTGCTTCCCATCCAAAGAAATGATAAAAGCAACAATTCTGTGGGGAACAAAATCCGGCAGAGACCTGAATAAACTGGAATTAGCAGGGCACGAATGGTTTTCTGGCAGATTGGCTAAATATCCCATTATAAAAGATGCCAAAGCATCCTTCGAATGCCAGGTAGTTACACAAGTGAAAAGCGGTGATCACACCATTTTCGTAGGTGAAGTAAAACACGCCTGGCTGGATGAAGAGAAGGAAGTAATTACGGTGAAGGATTTAATGTAACTCAGACACTCCTGTCTGATTGCACCTAACTCGTTCCAATGGTCACCGTTGGAACGTTGATTATCAGCTTCTGAGGGCAACTATAAGTATTTGTTACGCAGATTAGAAATATAGTTACAACGCAGAGCATTGTAACCAGAATGACACCCGTGTTTAAGTTCACATTCAAGAATGAACATGATACAATAACCTTGCGAAGGTCGAACAAGCAAGAAGTTCGAAAACCTTCGCAAGGTTATTCCTCAAAACACTCTTTTAATACTTCCCTCAATTTCGGATTCATATATAGATCTGATGTATCGAGAAATTCAACGAATTTTGTATGAACATACTTCTCATCTATATAGAGACGTACGAAATATTTGATATTTTGTTTTTTGTTGATCTTAATTATTACGGATTCGCTTTCACCGATTGAGATTTCCGGTTTTTCGATGTTCTTGAAATAGCTGATGAAATGTGTGAAGATCTTATCTAATTCTTTTTGAATAACTTCATCACCAGAAGCAATGCAGTTTTCTGCTACGTATTTGTTCAAGTGATTTCCGATCTGTCCCGAAAATTGTTGATAGGCTGAATTCTGGGCAGTAAATTTGGCTGTTTTTTCATCAGAGTAAATACCAGAGCCATAACTACTGATCTCGTTTTCTACAGATAGATTCCACCAGTAAGGATAGGATTTCAGCTGTTTGTTATGTGAACATGAAGCAAGGAGTGAGAAAATGAGAATTGATAAAATTGACAGTTTTTTCATACAACATCCTATACTAATCTGGTTGAAAACAAGTTTAAAAAGGGCGATCAGAAGATCGCCCGAGTATATTAACTATTTTGTCCTATTTCTATGCCTTTTTTAATGGCTTTGAGATTACCTTCCAAAAGGTCAGGATTTTTCTTTTTTAAGAATGCTGTCAGATCAGCTTCGATCGTTTCATATTTAATAAGGTTCTTTTTGCCGATGATCATGCCAATTGCAACCATGTTCAATACTTTAGCACTTCCAATCTCTTTGGCAATCGTGCTCATGGGAGCGTAGATCGCATCAATATCGTCACGTTCAAGTTTACGCGGACACATATCAGTATTAGCTATCATCAGTCCACCTGGTCTTATTTCAGGTCCGAATTTATCAATCGATGGCTGATTGAGAGCAACAAGAATATCGGGATTTGTAACAAGCGGTGAGGCAATAGGTGTATCGGAGATCACTGTAGAAACATTGGCAGTTCCACCGCGCATTTCCGGTCCGTAAGAAGGCAGCCAGGAAACATTTTTGCCTTCCTGCATGCCAGCTTTTGCCAGGAATTTACCCACTGTAAGTGCACCTTGTCCACCGAATCCAGAACAGATAAGTTCAGTTTTCATTACTTACCTCCTTCTTCGCCTTTATCACGGAAAAGCTTAACTGGGAAGAATGGATACATATTCTCTTTAGCCCATTTCATTGCGTCAAGTGGAGTCATTCCCCAGTTAGTAGGGCAGGTAGAAACGAATTCTACAAAAGTGAAACCACGGTTTTCCTTGTTATATTTTAAAGCCTTCAAAACAGCTCTCTTCGCCTTAATAATATCCTGAGGTGATAAAAGAGAAACTCGCTCTATATAATAAGGAGCACGTAGTGAATCCAGCAATTCACAGGCAGCTATAGGATATCCTATATCCTGCTCATCTCTTCCGTATGGTGAGGTTGAAGTCTTCATCCCTGGAAGTGTTGTTGGAGCCATCTGGCCACCAGTCATTCCATAAATTGCATTATTAACGAAGAAAATAGATATGTTCTCTCCACGATTTGCAGCATGAACGATCTCGGCAGTTCCGATAGCAGCCAGATCACCATCTCCTTGATAAGTGAAGACATGCATATCCGGACGAGCTCTTTTCATTCCTGTTGCTACAGCTGGAGCACGACCATGTGCAGCTTCTGCCATATCAAAATTAAAAAATTTATAGGCAAACACAGAACAGCCAACTGGAGCAACTCCCATCATTTTATTTCGTAAATCTAATTCATCTATAGCTTCTGCAATTAAACGGTGAGAAATGCCGTGAGTACAACCCGGGCAATAAGTGAAATTAAGATCGGTTAATGAATCTGGTCTTTTTGCTATTACTTGCATGATTTCCCCCTACATTCCCTTGATCTTATCTTTAACTTCCTGAGGTGTAAACAGGATTCCACCCACTTTTCCCAGGAATTCAACCGGAACTTTACCTTCTACAGCTAACTTTACATCTTCTATCATCTGACCCAGATTAAGTTCTGTAACTAATATCTTTTTAATTTTGGGTGTAAGCGCATTTCTGATCGCTTCATAAGGATATGGCCAAACAGTGATAGGTCGGATCATGCCGATTTTTACACCTTCTACATTAAGTTCATCAATAGCACTTTTGGCAATACGAGCTGCAGTTCCAAAAGCAACGATCAGGTATTCGCAATCATCTGTGAGTTTGTATTCTTCGTAACGTACTTCGTTTGCTTCAATTTTATCAAATTTCTCGCCAAGATGTATAACGTGTTTTTCCAAAATCAGAGGATCTATTTCTAAGGAGTTGATCTCGTGATGATGACGGTTGGGCTCATCTTGGTTAGGATGAATACACCAGTCGAAATGCTGTTTATCAAGTTCTTCCATTTCTGCTTCAGTTTTGCGCGGTTTAAAATCAACCGGTTCCATCATTTGCCCCAAAAGGCCATCAGATAAAATCATAACCGGTGTACGATATTTATCGCCAAGTTCAAAAGCCAGATCTGCCATATCGGCAAATTCCTGAACTGTGCTGGGAGCAAGAACAGGCATTCTATAATCTCCATGACCGCCACCTTTTGTAGCCTGGAAATAATCACCTTGTGCCGGTTGAATATCACCAAGACCTGGTCCACCACGTTGAACGTTTACGATAACTGCCGGCAATTCAGCGCCAGCCAAATAAGAAATTCCTTCCATTTTCAATGAAATACCAGGAGAAGAAGAAGAAGTCATAACTCTTTTCCCACAACCTGCCGCGCCATAAACCATATTAACAGCAGCGATTTCACTTTCAGCTTGAACAAATGTTCCACCAGCTTTTGGCATCATGCGGCTCATATATTCTATAAGCTCGCTTTGCGGGGTGATCGGATAAGCGAAGTAATGCCTGCAACCAGCTCGAATGGCAGCTTCAGCAACTGCTTCGTTTCCTTTCATCAAAACCTTTTCACCCATTAGATTCCTCCAATTTATATTTTTATTTTTCAATTGTAATTGCTACATCAGGGCAGGTCGTGTAGCAGAGTTTACAGGCAATGCATGCTTCCTGATCGAAGCATTCTGCATAATGGTAGCCTTTTGCATTGATGTCTTCAGAAAATCTAATGATCTTCTTGGGACATGCTACAATACACAATCCACAGCCTTTACAGTATTTAGGATCAACGGTCATTCTCGCCATTTTAAACTCCTTTATTTTTATTATTTATTTTCAAAGATAAATTTTAAGATAAAGCGCAAATGTCAACAGATATATTTTTACTAAAATTAAGATTTGGTTGCAGTTAAAAGAGTTTTATATGGTTAAATAATACATGTTATGTTTATGATTGAAATTAGGTTGAAACTATCCCAGAGATAGATTTTTCTATTAACTCCGTAACATAAAATATAGTTTTTATAAAGATAACGATTTTGAATATATTGAAGCAAGGATTATGTTTGGAAATCATCCAAAAGTTTTATTCGAGGATTATGATATATTAAGCAATGTTTCTAAAATAACATGCGAGGATTTTTCTTTAATCTAAGAATTCCTCGATGCTCTGCATCGGGGTGTCCGAACTTTCTCCCCTGATTTAGGGGAGATGTCCGATAGGACAGTGGAGTAAATACTGAAAATTCGATTTTCAGCTTGCTGAAATAAAGTTGGCGAAATACCCCTTGGCTTTGCCACGGGGATAGCTAGTTTTAAGAATTTTCTTTATTAAAAAAACAACCTAAGCTTTCCAAACATTCGAATGATCCCGAAAAGGGAACAATCTGAAATTTATTTTCTTGATAACATTGAGAAAGATTATTTCTCCAAAAAAGTTCTAAAAAATTCATCCTGTTTCAGTAAGCCAAAAGCACCATTTTTGCAGGATTCTTCATCATATTTCTGCACAGAATCAGCATTATATTTGGGATTATAAATAATAAATGGAATAGCATCATGAGTATGAGTACGGATTTCACAAGGTGTGGCGTGATCCGGTAATATTGCGATTGTAACGTCTTCAGCCATTTTCGCAGTTTCTTCCATCACATACTTCACAACTCGTTTATCCAGATATTCCAGTGCTTTTATCTTCAAGTCTTCGTCTCCAGCATGACCGGCTTCATCGGTAGCTTCTACATGCAGATAGACAAAATCATGATTTCTAAGAGCATTTACAGCCGCTTCGGCTTTACCTTCGTAATTTGTATCTGTGAGTCCGGTTGCACCTTCCACTTCGATTACATCCATTCCGGCAAAAACACCTAACCCTTTGATGATATCCACTGCAGAGATCGCAGCGCCGCTAATACCATATTTTTCGTTCAGCGTTTTCATCTGCGGTTTGTAACCAGATGACCAAAACCAGACAGAATTTGCAGGATCTTTGCCTTCTGCAATTCGTTTCTTATTTATAGGGTGATCATTTAAAAGTTTTTGAGATTTCAGAATCAAATCATTCAGAAGATCAGCTGTTTTTTTACCTTTTTCACTTGTGGCTTCTATCATTACATCTTTAAATGGAGTTCCGGGCACGTCGTGGGGTGGAGTGAATTTCAGATCGTTATTTCCACCTTTTACAACCAGCAAATGCCTGAAGCTGATCCCGGGATGAAACCTTATCTTGTCAGTTGCTAATTTCTCATTTAAGAAATCGATGAGAACATGAGATTCTTCTGATGAAATGTGACCGGCAGAATGATTTTTGATCTTTTCATCTTCAATGCAAAGCAGATTACAACGCATAGCCAGATCACCTTCTTCAATATTTACTCCCATGCTGGCACCTTCCAGCACTCCTCTGCCCTGGTACACTTTATAAACATCATAACCCAGAACAGCAAGATTTGCTACTTCACTACCGGGAGGCATATCTAACGGAACAGATTGAAACATTCCTGTCTTCCCCATCTTTGCCAGTTTATCTATATTTGGGATATCCGCTGCCATTAAAGGAGTTTTGTTTCCCAGTTTTGCAATCGGTCTATCTGCCATTCCGTCACCCAGAATTATAATATATTTCATACTTTCCTCATCTTTTCAATTTTATTCTTTCAATTACGAAATTATATAAATAAGTTATTTAAGCAAACAAAAAAAGATTTTACCATTTATTATAGAAACCGACCTTCATTCCAAACAAATCGAAGGTCGGCTAGTTAATGCAGATCGATTATTTAAAAATTTAAATTTTAAGAAGTTTATGTTTCTTTTTTTTATTGTTTTCTGTTTCAGTAATTTCCCTGCAAACTTTCTCTACTTCTCTAAAATTAACCTTACCGCTTCCCATCATAGGAATATCATCCAATACGTGGAATTCTTTGGGAATTGCAATCCCAGGAAGATCATGAGCCATTTGTTTAAGAACTTTTCGTTTATCAAATTCACCCGTAGTAACAGCTGCTACAACATCTGCACCTTTAGTTGGATTGGGTACATCAACCACACAGCAAATCACATCTTCCGGTAAATATTTATTCAAGATTTCCTCAACATGAACTAACGACACCATTTCACCACCAACTTTTACAAATCGTTTTAAGCGTCCTTTATGCCAAAGGTATCCTTCTTCATCCAGCAACCCCATATCACCAGTATCGTACCAGCCTTTCCGAATGCGCAGAGATGTCTCTTCCAGATCACCCAGATAGCCCTTCATTACCAGATCACCTTTTACCAGGATCTTGCCAACTTGTCCTGCTGGTAATTCATCATCTGTGTCCACATCAAGTATCTTTACTTCTACTCCAGGAATTGGTTTTCCAATGCTACCAAATTTACTTTCTCTTATAGTATTTATTGAAATTGCAGGGCTTGTTTCCGTTGTTCCGTAGGCATCATGGATCTTAAGGTTATGCTTTTCCAAAAATCCATCATAGATCTGATGAGGTAATGTATCAGCACCGGATAATGCAAACTGCATAGAATCAAAGTCACCTGGTTGAGATTTTTTGAGATACCCATAATAGAAAGATGGTGTTCCTGCCATAAGAGTAACTTTATATTTTTTTATGAGACCACAAATTATCTTATAATCCAACGGATTGGGATATGCAACTATGGTAGAACCTAATATAATTGGAAGCCAGTAATCTGCTGTTAATCCAAAAACATGGAATAAAGGTAGATTTGCCAGAAAAACGTCATTTTCGTCCAGGTCTATGATCATTGGAATACTATCTACATTGTGTCCGATATTTTTGTGCGTAAGTTGAACAGCTTTTGGTTCCTTCTCACTTCCACTGGTGAACAATATAACAGCTGTTTCGTCATCATCACCATGGTGGACATGTTTTTTTATGCTTCTCGCTGAAGATTTTGCTTTAAAAAGAGCAGGAAGCTTGTCAGTAAGTTTGATCGTTGCTACGATATCTTCCAGGAAGATCATACCATCAATAGGCTCTATCTTCAATTTTTCAAGAAGTTTCTTACTCGTTAGTATTGTTTTAAAACTACATTTTTCCTGGGCATAATAGGAGTTTTCTATAGCACCGGTAGCATAGTTTATCATTACAGGAATCTTTCCAGCCATTAGAGTACCCATATTAGAAAGGATACAACCTGCCGAAGTAGGAACCATGATTCCTACATACTTACTATTGATCTTTTTAAAACGCTTT
>QMNP01000024.1 GCA_003647825.1 Candidatus Cloacimonadota bacterium | reverse complement strand
TAGAATTTGGCTGCTTTACCGCCACTGGCATCTACATTAGATTTGATCCCGCCCTGTAATACAAAGTCTGCACCGGATTCCTGTGCTAATCTCTTAGCTGTTTCGTCGCTGGCATAAGACTGCTGCTCTTTTCTTTCTTCACGAATCTCATCTCTTTCCTGCTTGCTGGCTACAAATTTCACCTTACCGCTGTTAATGAGTTCTCGTTCGATATCTTTAATGAAGGTAGCTGTTTGAATATGTTCAGAGCTGAAGTTACGAATGGTTCCAACAATCAAAACTGGTTTCTTATCCATTTCCATTACATAATTCTGCAGCCAGGGACGATAAGTCATATCCTGGATCATCTGCTCTGCTACCAGTTTGGAATCTGTATCATTCCAATTACCGCTTAGATCTGTAACTGTGTCTGATGATGTCCGCTCTACAGTACGTGTTGTTGAAGCACAACCCATAATAAATAATAGTGCTAAAATCATTACCGCTAAAAAAACATTTTTCATAGTTTTCATATATCCTCCAATTAATTTATTTACTATGCTGAATCTCTATTCAACAAAGTATATGTCAAATGAAATTTAACAGGGATCAATTCAATATTGTCTATCTTATAATTTTATAACAACTTCTGGTTTGGTTCGATTCTTAAAGTCAAAATAGTTCTGCACAATAGTGTTTTTCAGGAAACATAATATTTCGTGTCATTGTGAGATATGCCTCATGCTGAAACAGACGAAGCAATCTCTTTGTTTATCAAATGATTAGAGTCTGATATTGCTCCGGCAGCTGCCGGTTTTTTTGAAAGATCATCGCAAAGACTTATCTTAATTATGCTTACACCTTAAAAAAGGGAGCAGAAAAACTCTACTCCCTGAAAGACATAAATAATTAATATTATTTGAGTAAAAGCATTTTCTTGATGCTGGAGTATTCCCCACCATCAATTTTCATTTCGTAGAAATAAACACCGCTGGATACTGCTTCTTTGCTATCATTATCTCCATTCCATAATACTGAATGATTACCGATTGTTGCATGTTCATTTACAAGTGTCTTTACTTTTTGTCCTTTCACATTGTAAATATTTATATTAACTTCAGCATCTTCCTGCAATGAATATCGGATCTCTGTAGATGGATTAAATGGATTTGGAAAATTCTGGTGAAGACTGGCAATATTGGGAACGATTGTATTGTCATCGTTTGATGAGATTAATTCGCTAAAATCCAGATCAAGTGACATATACATTAATTCACCACCAAGGTTCTGTCCATGTTGGTTAGGACTACTGAAAGAACCAAAACTGAAGTCATCATAAAAGAATATATCCAGCTTTCCATGTCCATCGCCAAGATCGATTATTTTATTGGCAGGATAAATATAACATGGCATCATACCATCTAACTGTGGTACATAATTATCATCATCTGTCTTGGCATTCATTGTAATTGGTTCCGACCAATTAACTCCGTTGTCAGCAGAGAGAGCAATTTTGATTTCTGCTTTTTCTTCCCAACCTGCATAGAGCGGATCACCATCCAGAGCAAAACGGCATTTCAAACCATCCTGCCACATTGCAGCCATCCAGCCGTTTTCTTCATTCTTGGTTAACTTGGTGTTGTTTTCGTGGAACATATCGTCGCTAACGTTGAAGTAGATCGGATGACCACTGATCCATGTTACATAGCCTTCATCATCAAATTCATCCACAATGCCGTCTTCATCGATATCCCATGGTAATACAGGAGTATCATCATGTGGATTAACACCCGGAAGATCTACGAAATCCTGAAATGAAAATGTTTGGGTTGCAATATCGTATGTATATAGTTTAAGATACATCATCATTCTATCCGGCCACCAGCTGGCAGGTCGGATCATAATGTTCATATTTCCCAGGAACATAATTTTAGAATCGTTATCTGCGAAAATTGTATTCATATGATTACAGAGATAAGGTTCCATGTAAAGTTCCATTGGTTCACCTGTGTCAGGGTCAACAAATCTAGGTGTTCCATCCTGATTCAGAGGATTTTCAATGTCATAATCAACAGGTACCGAAATGTATTCATAATCTCCTTCTCCATAATTGTCATTATAGAAAACATAAAGTCGATCACCAATGGTTGAACCTTCCGGTGCAGAGGAATAACCCATGTAAACTACTTTCCCGTCTTGTGATACATTAAAAGCCTGATTAGGTCTGGTTTCTTCAGGATCACCTGAATTCCATCCATCCAAAATTGGAATTGTATTAAAAGTCCAACTAAGTTCAGATTGCATATTCAAATCGTTTTCGTTGAAATCAGCATAACCAATCAAAACATTCTCAGAAGGATTGCCTGAAGGTTGGTGACTGATATAGTTATTAGCAACAACATAAACTCTTCTCATATCTGGATTAGGAGAAGGTCCTACGAAGACATAAGGCCAGATGAAATCGTCATCGGCATAAGGTGTAGGAATATTTTCATCAATAATTGTAAACGGAGCTTTCCAGAGGCCAGCACTTCCCAGATGATATAAATCGTAAGTAAAGACATCCAGGTGTGCGATAGCACCGGTTTGAACATTGTGCCAGCTTACCATAGGATCACTGGTAACCGGATCGATGCCAATTCCTGCGTAACCTTCATGGATATCATCCGTACTGATTGTTGCCACATTTGTAATTGTGCCTTCTCCATCAATATAGGCGTAATAAACTCTTCTGGTAGAAGCAGCAGTTTCTCTACCGTGGAATACAACATATAAACCGTCGCCATCTGGTTGAACCTGAATTGGCAGACTGTTATAACTTCCCGGCATGTAATCATAAAATGAAGAGATGATAAAACTTGGATCTGTTATGAAATTATAATCGGGTATAATTCGCTGTGTATTTTCATAAACTCTGTTCGGACTGCTATCCGCTTCAATTCCTTCCCTTAATAATGGCTTCATAAAATCATCTGCCATTAAACTGATAGTGAAGATCAATACAATAAAAAATAAAACAAACTTCCTCATACTTCCCCCTTTTTTTATGTGCAATACAACTCAATCCAAGTTAGTTATTTTTAGTCCATTTCTGTCAAATATTTTTTATTTTAAGTAATATAATAAAAAACAGCTTACAGTTGGATTCTGCAAGCTGTTAAATAATTTTTTTTTAAATTCAATTACTATTTCAGTAAGATCATTTTATTGATTTTTTCAAAATTTGTAGTTTTCAATTTATAAAAATAAATACCGGAAGAGACATTTTTTTGTTCATCATCTTTACCATTCCAAACAGCGCTGTGTTTTCCTGCAGGAAGAACTTCATTTACCAATTGTTTAACTCTCTGTCCTTTAATATTGAAGATCTCAAGATTCACAAACGAGGATGTCTGTGCTACAGAAAAAGTAATCGTTGTTTTTGGATTGAACGGATTTGGATAGTTACCGTGTAATTTTGTGATCTCTGGAATTATTGAGTTTTCAAGACCAGAAAGCTGACAGGTAATTGGAAATAAAATATAATCAATCCAGGCGCAATCATCACCTGCGACAACACCCTGATCTTTTTCATATGTCCACTGAAGTGCGTGATTTCCTGTTTGTACTACATAAGACTCTTCACTCCAATCAACTTCGCCACTCCATTCATCCTGCAAATCACCATCCACATAGAATTTTAAATAATCATAATTTTCTTCTGATGATACTTTTTTCCAAAAGCTGATCTCGCTTTCTTGAGTAACGTTTAGAATAATGAAAATGGTTGAAAAACTGTTATTTTCAATTGATCCAGATTTGGCACTATAAAAGCCTTCATAAGCATCAGTATCGATGAACCAGTCAGAGGATCCAGTGAAATTCCAGTTGTGACTGGAAAAATCTCCACTTTCAAAATCTTCGATATCTAAACCAATAACCAGAGAAAATACATCCGAAATATAAACTCCATTATCTGCTGTCAGCTCAAAATCAAAATCTAATATTTCTCCCAATGGTGCATCTTCAGATATTAATAAAGAACAAACGGGATAAGTTTCAGATGCTCCTGCATTCAAGGAATCAATCGATAAAGGCAGCATTGTAATAGAAACAAATGGATTGATTGTAGATATTGATGGAATCAGATTATATGCATCTGCCCCGCCTTCGTTTAGAAATTCTAATTCCAGTGTAACTTCTTCTCCAGGATCGGGTGTGCTGTTATTATTATCTATTACAGATATGGATTCAAGTTTCAAATCTGATGCATAAGCTGTTAAGATCAATGGAGCTTCAAAATTACCTTCATCAAAGTCAAAGTATATAGTAAACTCGATCTGATGTTCATCTGGTACATCTTCACTAATATCGAAATCGAAATCATCATCAATTGTTACAGTCTCACCTAACAGAATTTCGTCTAAAAAACCTGTACTGTCATTCACCGTTACATATTCATCTTCAGTTGATAAATTAACGTTCATATTCGTAGCTTGCGGCATACCATAAATTTCCAGGGTTAACCAAAGTGAAGCATTTTCACCGAATTCCAAAACATTATCGTTACCGGAAGAAATTGAATAATCATCTACATAAATTCCATAGCCCGTAGGAATAACCTGAAGTTCAAACTCCTCTATCAAACTATTATAACCACTCACAAATAATTGAGCAATACCTGCTGGAATGAATCCATCTTCAATATCAATTATTGCTGTACCAGTTGCATCTGTAGTTGCAGTTCCATACAATTCATCATCTTTTACGATTGAACATTGTAAACCTTCAACTGGCATACCATTCGTGCTGATTTGAACAGTATGAGTGAGCATTCCCATTAAAAATACTGGATCATAAGTTACATCCAGAATTTGCGGTTCATCTGTCCAGATAGGAAGAGTGGGATCTCCCAGCACGTTGCAGTCGTAAAAACACCAGCGTAGAGCACCTTCTTCCCATTGTCCCGGTGCTGTTACCCAGGGAGAAGTGTCAATTTTGGATTCCAGGTGCGTTTGTGCGATCAGATCAGTTTTATCAGTGTAAAGTGCATCTGTAAATTCTCTATTTAAGTGTTCGGAAGGACCTTCTGTCTGCCCCTCATTGAACCAGCCGTAACGAGAGTTTCCTACAAACTCAACCGCAAAATTATCGATCTTCAGCATCTCTTCTGCGATACAGTCATCGTCATCAAATCCGGCACAGTTGCAGCCATGTGAATAAATTATAGAATAATTATGATCGATACCGTTTACCTGAGAGAAATTTGCGTTAGTAATATCCTCTATATCCATCCGCATATTATAACTATAATTACAATGCCCTGCATGATAAATAAATGGTTTTCCTTCGTTAATTTCTGCCATGAGTTGAGGAACATTCCAAGTTCCCATATCTCGATCGTACATTGTTTCATAATTGTGATCTACAGGAATACCATCAGTTGTGTAACCATTGTCATCATGGCATCCTACCAAAAGGTCCATGTAATCTCCACCCCAGGTTAGAGGATCATTGTACAAGTGTTCACCCACCAGAAGTGTATTCTGCATCTCTCCCAAAACAGGATCTACTTGATAATCCAAAGATTTTCCCAGCATAGTTGCCAGTTCTGAAGAATTACTGAAAGGTAATCGAGCTACAGAAATATCAGGTAGAAGATCATCTTCACCGGGTTCTGCCCAAAGATTGTCTCCATTATCATTCCAGTTTCCATCCAGCCCGGAATAATAGACATCGGCAGGAATGGCATAATCTTCCGTACCTCCGCCTGATTCTACATAACAATAAAATCCGCGAGGCGGCACTAACTCAGCATCGCCGCCAAGCAACACAAATTGAACATCATTATCAGTGTATTCCTGGATAATATAGTTGCGAATCTTTTCCTGCAGATCCTGACCGGCCATGGTAGTATTAATATCATCAGTAGCTGCTATTTCTGTTCGCATTCCTTTTTTTAAATTCAAACTGATCCATTCCTCAAATTCGCTAATGAACTGGTTTGGTGTGATGATAAGAATTTCATATTCCCCTTCTCTGGTAATATCTGTATTGTAAGAAGAAATTAATTCTGTATTCTGGGCAAATTCGTTGATTTTATTCAGCACTCTTTGTCTGGATGATAATAAGTTCAACTGGGAATATCTTTGAGGATTTGGTTTTGTTTCTATTTTTACAGTAAGTTCGCGAAAATAAGAAAGTTGTTTAGAAGAAGGAATATAGTTAACTGGAGTTACAGTACACAGGGCAAAACCAAAACCATTCATAAATTCTGTAGTCAATTCTCCAAAGCTATTTACCGGATAATTTTGCTTGGACTGATAAACGGATTCATTTTTTTGAAAAACTGCAGGCTCTGTGCTTGAAAGTGGTTTAGATCGCTGCATAGGATAAAGATCTATTGTCTGAGAAAGTTGAATTTCATTGGTTCCAGTAATTGTAATATTCTCTGCTATCTCACCTGGTGGAAGCAGCAGTTGTATGGCTTGATACGGTAGAGTTGGTTCACCTGCTAAACCAGCTGCCTGAGTATTTTCAAATCCTACAAGCTGATAACCGTTAGATTTCGTAATTTGCAGATCATTAAAATAATATGTATGTTCGATAGTTGTAGAAAATAGTAATACTGAACTAAATATAAATAAAATTAAAGTTGTTTTTTTCATAAATCCTTTCCTTACCTTTTTATAATATATGCATGCAAATTTTGAGCCGTAATATATTAGGCAAGTAAAAAAAGCCCTGCAGATTTGCAGGGCAAAATAATGTTTGTATATTAATTAATCTAAATCAACTGAAATTGATAATCCTTCTACTTCCAGATCTTCAAATCCATCTATCGATTTACCATCTTCATCTAATAATGAGATATTTTCTAAAGCTATATTAGTAGAACCAGAATTTTGAGCAATAATCGGAAAGCTGAACAGTATTCCATTTCCACTAATTCCATCGCTTTCACTTGTCTGTTGTAATCCTACAAAAACAGAATATCTGCCAGTATCTAAAACTGAATATGAAATTGTAGAACCACTCCAGAAATCTCCTTCAATAAAATTAAATTCGTCTATTCCTATAATTTCATCTTCAAAAACTATTTCCATGCTGACTATAAACAGGTCTTCAGCATCTTCAATGTTAATTGAAACTGTTTCAACATCACTATTATTCATATTAAGCTCGGAAGGAGAAATTATCAATTTCAGTTGATTATCTGAAGCGGTAGGATTGTTGGAACAGGAGATCAAAACCAGGACTAAACTAATAATTACAATTATTTTTTTCATTTCTTTCTCCTTACTTCAGTAAAAGCATTTTGCGAGTATCAATGCTTTTAGAATTCAATTTCAATTTATAGAAATAAATTCCACTAGGAAAATTATCTGCGTTGAATTTTACAGTATGATATCCACTTTCCGTATATGAATTCACCAGTTTTGTTACAAACTGTCCTTTTGTATTGTATATTATCAGTTCTGTTTTGCCTGCTTTTGAAAGGTTATATGATATTGTGGTAGCAGGATTGAACGGATTTGGGAAGTTTTGATAAAGGTAATTAGTTTCCGGTACGGTTTGAATTGGAAAATCAAATTCTTCGGCAATTCTATTTTTCAGTTGAAGCTCTAATCCGTTATTATCTAAACAATTGTAAAGCTCCAGAAATTCTGATTCATATAATTCTAAATCAGGATATTCATAATGAGTCGATTCAAGTAATTCATGAGTATAATTCCAATTCAGGCATATTGCTGCTACATCTGTGATATTTACTATTCCGTCTCCATTGCAGTCTGCAAATGGTGCCATAGTTTCCGACCAGTTATAAGCATAATCATTTGCTTCCCAAGTGTAAGAAACATTGTCTCTAGATTCTCCATTACTGCCCCAGTAGATCCCAATTGGAATTATATCATCTAAATCTACAACTCCATCATTGTTTGTATCACCAGGCCAAATTTCATATAAGTCACCCGAAATATACGCCAGCTTATATTGGCTTTCCAGATATACATCACCAAACAGAGAACCAAGCTTGAATTTGTATTCGTTACCGGCTTCCAGTCCTTCTATAGTATATTCTCCCAGATCAGGATCAACAACATTATATTGCCAGGTTGAGGCGGGTGCATCTGCTTTCTTGTAATAAACCTGAAATTCATCAGGATTGGACATCAACTTCCAGCAAACTCTTGCTGAAGTTGTACTAATAATTTCTTCTGCAGATGCAAGATATGGAATACTGGGAAGACCTGTGAAAGTAGAATAATCAAAATTGTTAGCAAGTAATTGTTCTGCCATTTGCACTTTTTCTTCCAAACCAGATACTTCGTTATCCAAAGTAATTAAGGTATAATAAACAAAAGAATCATCTGGAAGTAGATTTGTAGAATTCTCTGTGGGATTTGTATAACCTTGCTGATCTCCATAAATTGAATACATGAATCTTGTGTCATCAGGGTCATTCATTTGAGCATTAGGATCATCTCTTAAAGAAATGTATTTGTTTGAATCAGGATTCCATCCGGTCATAAGCCAGTATTTTTCGTTAGCGGTTGGATTTTCATCCAAATCTAGAGGATCACGATCATCAGGACCATCACCTCTGTTCCAATACCAACATGTATAATCATAATTCTCTGAATCCAGTATTTTCAATGCTATCTTACCTGGAGATAGTCCATTATCTCCATCATCATCAAATGAATAGGCAAATTCGTTGCCAGCACCTGTAACATAACTGCTTATATCATCATAAGCTGAATTGACATTGTTGGGTCCAATATCAGCATCAAAAAAGTAAGCTAAAGAAAGATCATATAATGTATCAACAGTAGATATATTGTAAATTGTATTTTTTACAATAATCATATCAGCATAATCTTTTACCGGCCAGGTATAGATTTCCTGAGCAACAGCAATATGTAATTGTTCATATAAACCATGATGATTACCACTAGATGATCCACCCCAATCTCTTTCTCCTTCAGTTCCAAAAGGACTGTAGTCATAAAAATAGGAGATTGCAGATACAAAACCAGGATAGCCGCAATCTTCATCTAACAAAACATCATCATCATCATCATATAGTCTGGTAAAAAGAAACTCTCCGGTTGGATCGTTATGATCAAAAGGACTTCCAAGTGGATCCTCATCATTCAGACCATCCCCGTCATCATCATATTCAGCAAAATTTCCTACAACTTTTCGAATAACATCATATTGAGCATTATTGCTGTATAAAGAACCAAGCGCACTTGTTTCAAGAGGATTATAAGCAGGAAGTAATTCGAATGTACTCCAATCACCATCAAATGCCACAGTGGTTAATGTATCTACAACTTGAACCAGATCCGGTGTCCAGTTAGGATCACTGGCTGGTATACAATCATTCCAATGGGCGGGAGGAAACTCTTCCCAATACAAGGCTTCACCCAACTCATTTCTTCTTATTTTCTTAGCTCCAATCCACAAGGCAGCCTGGTACAGATAATCTATCCCGGAATTTATCGGCCATTCCAAGCCAAAACCTTCTTCAGAGCCAAGATAGCCATAATTCGTGGCATTGAAACTTATCTGTCCATTTTCATTTATAGTGCAATCGTTGAATGCACGATTCATCTGCATATCTAAGGAAGAAGCAAATATCGAAGATACACCAATTAATATAAGTATGAACATAAAATTTTTCATCAGTCCCCCTACATTCCGAGTTCATTTAGAATCTGCAGCATCATGTTGTTCACATCTTCTACTTCCATATAAGAAAGCGGGAATCCAAAAATATAGCAGCTGTTGTTCTCTGTTATTTTTCGTAAAGCTATCGGTTTATTGTTATACATATTAAATTGATTCAAACTGGGAAATACATCCTCATCATCCACGTCATCCCATTCTTCGAATAGTGTTCCAACCTCCGGTACTCTGCAGCCAAACCCATACAATACTTCACAACTCGGATCAATATTATTAAAATATGAAACCGGACCTAATGCTTCTACATTATTTACCAGGAAATTGAAACTTGGTAACAATAAATTAATATCATCAGCATAAACATTATTGGAAATAGCATTATCGAAAAATGCCAGATCAAAGAAAGTTGCCTGGTAATCTTCAAAAGTCGGATATTGGATAGAATTAATATCCAAAGGTATCCCAAAGTAATTTTCTAATATTGGGAATCCGTAATTGATACAATCTATCTGAACTTTAATTGCAATATTTTTCCCACCGCTAAGAATAATATTTCCCCCTTGCTGCAAGTAAAGATTCATTACATCATATTCAGAAGCAAAATTACAATTAGCTTCGTGGGGAATATCTGAATAGTATACAATTAGTTTATAGTTCTGCAGATCTGTTGCAGAAAACACATCTTTGCTAAAGTGCAAAGCTGAATTCCAGACTGTTTCTCTTAGCTCTCTTCGACTTAACTTATCGATAACACCATTGTAACCGGCAAAGAAACCATCGATACTATATAAACTATCAAGCAGTTCTTCCGGTGCCATTAACTGATTAAACGGTGTATCACATAAAATCAAAATTCCTTCTTTCTCTTCTTTGGGAACCGGTGCTACAACATTGAACGTATAATTTGAAGGTGTTGCATCCGGTTCTATTTGAGAATCAACAACACGTGCAGTAAAAGTGTGCTCTCCATAGGAAAGACCCCTTAAAACCGGGTGTCGTGCAGCTTCACTTTCATAAGGAATCCGTAACCATTCTGTCCCGTCATCATCTGTTATTGTATATTCACCGGCAGGAAATTCTTCACAATCCCAGGGTTCATTATCAAGTCTATAATCGATATAATTTATTGAAGAATAATAATTAACACCAGTCAATTCATCTATTACTATTCCATAGTAATTATTTGCTGGATTATTGACAACATATTCACCCGAATACCCACAATTTAAAAAGAACTCAAGATCATCACTGCCGATCATTACATAATTACCGTTTTTATCTATCCAGGGTGCTGTAGCGTAGTGTATCATATCATTTACGTATGTGTGTTGTGGTTCAGCAGAAAGTGCTTCGTCCAAGTATGTTACGAAATGATATTCACCTAAAGCAAAGCTATTATTTGTGCATTGATGATTACTTTGCAGAATCCCGTTATATATCAATGTATTTGGATAGAATCCATCCTGCACCTTAAAGTTCATTTTGGCAGGATTATCGATGTCTTCAAAACCACTTCTGGTTACGATATAGGCTTCAAGCTCGGTTAATTCTCCATCTTCATTTGGCTCTAGCGCATTTCCCAGTTCAGAATTCATTTCTACTTTTCGAATATCTTCACAATCAAGTGTATTCATCCATTCTCCTGCTTGTACCAGGGAGCTGTCTGCTTCTGATATTATATTTAATCGATACATAAAATGATCTGCATAAAGCCCTTCTACGAATATATCTGTGAGTTTTTCATTTATTGTAAAAGTAATTCCTCTGCCAATTGTTCTTCCAGCAACAGAACCGTTCATGGTAGTTAACCTGGTTCCAATTATTCGAAAATTGAAAAAACCGGTAGATATCACATCACTCGCTTCGTTATCCAAAAGATATTTCAGTTCAACTTCTGAAATTATGTAAGCCAATTCACCATTAACAGATTCAAATGTTATTTCTAAAGATTTTTTATCGGTCCAGATGCTTTTTTCATATGAAGCACACAACGGAATGCTTTCATCAGCTCCGGGCAGATAGTGATAGATCCAGCCGTTTTCATCTGTACAAAATCCTTCAGGAATCTCATTATTGGTTGTAGTAAAACGATAGGCAAACAAAGGATCTCCGTCTAAATTTTCTTCCCAGGAAATAGTTTGTACATACTGATATTCGCTACTGTTTTCCAATTTGATCTTTTCTCCAGAAAAATCTGTAAAGAATACTTCAGATGTATTATCATTTGCTGTGGGAATTTTTTGTGTACAGGAAATCAGAAGAAATATTACAATAAACGCATAAATACTGTGCTTCATCATAGTTCTCCTTCAAAGTAATAAATTTATCAACTCTCATAATTCTTTGTAACAAATACGTTTTTAGCTTTCTATT
>QMNP01000023.1 GCA_003647825.1 Candidatus Cloacimonadota bacterium | reverse complement strand
TTGGGAACCTTTTTCTGCTTCGATTCTGGTTCCCAAGTTTGCCTGTCAGGTCGTAGTATAAACGAAGACTGGTCTTGGGAACCTTCTTATTAGCTCCCAAACTAATTCACAAGGAAGTTAAAATTCTGCGAGGAAAGTTTGGGAGTTTTTTAATTTATTTTATACTGTTAAATTATATTCTATTTGACAGTTAGCTATCCAAATCACAGTTTCGGTTTGTTCAAAAAATAATAATAATTTTGCAAAACTGAAGCAGTAAAGAAGTGTTTGCTGTTGAAGTACGGAGAAGGAATGAAAAAAACAATAATTACTGTTTTTTTAACTTCATGTATTTTTTTATCGGCAACAAACATAAATATTCCTGCAGAACAATCTAAGTTACAAGAAAATAGCATTATTGAAAACGATCTAATTACTACGACAAATTTTAAAAGAAGGAATAATCGATACTATTGGAATTTCGAAGATAATGATGGTGGCTTTGTCAGCAATAATCCTACTGGCTGGCAATGGGGAATTCCATCTTATGGGCCATCTAATGCTTATTCGGGAGATAAACTTTGGGGTACTGTTTTAGATAATGACTATCCTAATGGAGCAAATCTAATACTAGAAACTCCAGAGTCCTATTTAATTCCACTATTTAGCCCAATATTATGTTTTTGGCATTGGTATGAAATTGAATCTAGTTGGGATGGTGGGAATGTGAAGGTTTCATCAGATGGAGGTTTAACATGGTCTGTAATCGAACCTGTAAACGGTTATACAGGAACCGCAAACACTTCTAATCCTTTGAGCGGAGAACCTATTTTCTGTGGTACAGGACAGGGATACTGGGAATATGAAGAATTTGATCTTTCTTCATATGCTGGTCAAAATCTCATCTTCAGATGGCATTTCGGATCAGACAATACAGTTACTTATTCTGGCTGGTATATCGATGAAGTTGCCATAATGGGATATTCTTCTGGCTTTCTTTTTGGAACTGTAACAGAATTCGGAACAGGAATCCCAGTCGAAGGTGCAACTGTTTCTATTATCGGCACAGAATTAAGCTCCGTTACACAAGCTGATGGATTTTATGATATTTGGGGAACTTTTCCTGGGGTATTTGACATTTCTTGCGTTGCGCCATTATATCTTTATACTGAAGAACTGAATTTTAGCATAACAAATTTTGCTACTACACTCGATTTTTCATTGCTTTGGTCGGAAATTTCTGTTTATCCTGAAGAGATTACACTCACCCTACCACCAGATACTTTAGATACAATTTCATTCACAATAACGAATAATGGACCAGGTGATCTGGAATATTCAATTACACCAGAATATACTGATATTGTTAACTTAGAAACTTTTACACCCAATTGTTCCAAGTTAAATTGCAAAAATTTATCTAATAATAAAAATAATTATGAAGTTAAACGTGATCCCACACCGAATGTAAATAGAAATACCAACCACATTACAGATGACACATGGCTTGGAATGATCACCAATGTTTCCGGTACAGTTCCTGGCAATGGTGGATCAGTTGTAGTAGTAATTCCAATCAATACAGCAGATCTTGTTTTAGGTGAAATGTATGAAGCAAATCTCGTGATCCAGAATAACTCTAATTACGGTGGTGATTTTATTCTACCTATCACTTTGATTGTAGAAAGTGTGAATGTAGAACAGCATTTATTACCTCTTGAGACTAATCTCATTGGATGTTTTCCAAACCCGTTCAACCCATCCACAACAATCGAATTTAATATTGAGCAGAACGCAAAAGCAGAAATCGAGATCTTCAATATAAAAGGGCAAAAAATAAAATCCTTCAATATTTACTCATCAACCGAGCACTCAGTCGTTTGGAACGGAGATGATGAAAATAGTAAACCTGTTACATCGGGTATTTACTATTACAAATTAAATGTAAATGGTAATACCGCAGCGGTAAAGAAGTGTTTGCTGCTGAAGTGAAACCTGAGATTCTTCGAAAGAATAATTGAGAGAATTCCTCAGAAAGACAGGTTTAATAATATTTTTTTGTCTTTGGGTTTCTGTAGCTGAAAGCAAAAAACCCCAGCGGCTAACCTGAGCTTAGTAAAAAACCCTGATCGGCTAAAACCAGGGTTAAGGAGACTACAAATTATTATTTATTTGTAGCTGTTTATATCACAGAGTTCTTACTCTGATTTTAATATGCTCCACCGCCATCATAAATTATTTCAATTTCCATATCTTCATTTGCATCCAGAAGTTCTTCACGGGCTTCTTCCAGAGACTCGCGAACTTCTTCCATGGACTCACGCATTTCTTCACTTTGCAGGATTCTGATATCTTGTAGATCTTCCAGAATATCTAAGTCTCCAAAGTGTTTCTCTTCGCCATCTACAATTATCGAAAAATCTCCATCTTCTACTGAAAGTTCGATCTTTTCATAATACTCGTGCTCTTTACGCTCTGCAATTTCACAATTGATCTTTTTGGTCTTTCCATCACGATTAATTTCGATTTCGATCTTATCACCAACATCTTTTTTCCCTATGAGTTTTCCTACCAGTTTGCTGGATTCGATCTTTTTACCATCGATCTTCATAATTTTGTCTCCGGCCAATAATCCGGCTTTTTCGGCAGGAGTATCTTCGATTACTTTATCGATTTCTACGATAACTTCATAACCATCTCCTCCTTGTGAAGAAGACTCAATTGAATTTAAAAGAACTCCAATCCATTTTGCATTCTCCGGTTTGTATTTATATACGAATACATTATCGGGTTTTTTCAGATAATCCATGCCTAAATCGGCAATTATTTTTTTTCTGTAATCAGATTTTGCTCCCAGAATAATTGTGAATTCTTTCTCTTTTTTATCCCGGAAGATCAAGGTTTTCATTTTATCTTCTGGTTTATAAGCTTTAAGCATTTTGGTTAGCTGATCGATCGAAAAGACTTTGTCATCATCAATTTCCATAAGAATATCATTATCTTCTATACCTGCTTTTTCAGCTGGGCCATCTTCTGTTAATCCTGTAATTACAATGCCGTAGTTTTTATCATATTCAAATTTCTTTTTGATCTTCTCATTCATTTCCATTAGATAAACGCCCATGTAGGCTTTTTGTTTGATCTCTGGTTTCTTCTTCTCACCGAAAATAAAATTTATTGTCTTATCTTTTTTGTCGCGGAAGTATTTCAGTTTTACTTTCTGACCCGGCTCAAACAAGCTGAGCATTTTTGTAAGCTGACCTGTAGTATATATTTTATCTCCATCCAGTTCCATCAGCACATCACCATCGATAATGCCTGCCAGATCAGCCGGACCTTCAAATACAGTTTTATAAATGAGAATACCATATTTATCTTTCATGTTACGTTCTTCATAATCACTCATGGATAAATTTTTAAGATACACGCCCATGTATGCTTTACCTTTTTTTTCTGCTGCATAAGTTGTGGGAATAATGAGTAGTGCAATTAAAGCTATTAACAAAAATCTCATTTTCATCTTCTTTCCTCCTTGTTCAGAATATTGTTCCGAACAGATTTATTTATTTTTAGAAACTTATTCGTTTAGCAGATTTCTTCTGCTGTTTTTTTCGATCAAATTCCGAAACGATCATTAAACCGCCTTCTTCGGAAGAGGTGTATTTTCTAATTACGTAAGCTTTGTCTTCTTTGAATTTGTCGGGATCAATGCGAGACTCGAGTTCTGGACTGTTGATTGAGGTGTATCGGAATTTTTCCAATTCGTTGCAATTTACTTCATCTTCACAAACGATCACTTCGGTTTTATTGAAAGCAATATTATTAATTTTCAGGGCTAAATCTGGTTTTAATATGGTAGTACAGCCAAACACCAGAAGTAAACAGGCAAATGCCGACGCATAACGGAATTTCAATTTATACTTTTCTGCTGGATTATGATATTTCTTAATGAGTTCCCTTCTTAAGCTTTGTTCGAATTCTTCACTTTCGATCCTTGGAATTTTCATCTCATTTAATTTGTTTTCAAGATCTTTCATTTTTGATCTCCTTTTCGATACTATCTCTTAATCTACCCATAAGCCGGTGCATCTTTACTTTCATGGCACCCTCACTCTTCTTGTAGATCTCGCCCAGCTCTTTATAGCTGAGTTTTTCAAAATATTTTAGAGCTATCAGGTTTTGGTCTTCCGGTTTGAAATCATGCAATTTGGCTCGAACCAATTCATAACTTATACCCATTTGGGTTCCATCCACCTGGTTGAATTTGTACATATCAACGATCTTCTCGGAACGCTTCTTATTGCGATAGAACTGATTAATTTCGTTTACTGCAATACGGTATAGCCAGGAAGAAAAACTGCACTTATGAGAATCCATAAATCGGAACAAGGCAAGCTTCTTCATTGCTTTAAAGAAGACATTCGACACGATTTCATGCCTGTCAGCTTCGTTATTCACTCTATGAAACACAAAGTTATTCATGATCGGAAAATACTTCCGATACAAATAATCAAACTCTTTCAGGTTCTGCTTGGCCCTGATCACCTTTTCCCTTTCGATATCCAAATCACTGTCCTTAACTGATCTACACTGTTAACGAGTTGCCTGCAGGAAGTTACATAATTTCTCATTTATTTCAACATTTTATCATCAATGAATCTTGTATGGTTTTTAACGGAATCGAGGTTTCATGAGTAAATTCTCATTCCCAAGTTCCTCTTGGGAATGCAAAAATCAACATTAACATCATCTATGTTGGTCTATACAGGGGTCACAAAGATCAGCCATCGTCCTTACTTCGACCAGACTGGCAAACTTCTTAATGAGAAAGCGCTTAGACATCTTGCAAAATTAAAATTTCAAAGTAAAAATCGTTTCTTTATTCGGCTCGGAATTAGCAGTAAGTGTACCGCCATGCATTCTCATGATCTGTCTGGAAAGGCTAAGTCCAATTCCCGATCCTTCCGGTTTAGTTGTAAAAAATGGAACAAAGATCTTATCAATTACATCTTTGAGAATTCCCGGACCATTATCAATAACCTGAACAGCAATTTTGCCGCGTCGATCCAGGTAAGCCTGAAGAATGATCTTACCGCCTGGGATATCACTTAACGAATGGATTGCATTTTTTATTAAATTGATCAAAACTTGTTCGATCAATTCTTCATCTGCAGTTAACTCCAAAGTAGAAGGATTAATATTCATTTCGCAGATAATACCGCTTTTATTGATCTCTTCTTCCAAAAGCAAGTGAATATTCTTGAAGATTTCACCAACTTCCACAATTTTAAATTTTGGCTTGGGAATACGGGTAAGATTACGGTATGATTCTACGAAGTGAATAAGCCCGGTACTTCTTTTGTTGATCGTTTTTAAAGAATTTCGAATATCATCCACAGTTTCATCATCAATTTCCTGAGGTATATTGTCAGTTGTATCTATATCTTTCAGCAGTTCATTTATTGTAGAGGATAAGGACGCAATTGGTGTAATTGAGTTCATGATCTCATGGGTAAGCACGCGAATAAGTTTTTGCCAGGCGTCCATTTCCTGTTCTTCTAATTCCGATTGGATATTCTGAATGGAAACTAGAATGATACTGCGGGTTCGTAACTTGAATTCTGTTGCATAAACCACCAGCTGCAGCATCACGTCATTATCCATAACCTGAACCAACGTTCGTTCTCCTGATTTCATGTTTAGAAGTTTCGTTACAAGTTCGTTACTGTAGTCTTCCAATTCGTGTACATTTCGCAATTTACTTAATTGGAATAGCTTTTTCGCACTGTTGTTTATCATTTCCACAGTACCATCTTTTTGAAAGGCAATAAGGCTTATTCCAATATGTTGAATTACATTTTGCAGATAATAGTAATGCTCTTCTTTTTCAGAGCGTATCTTCTGGAAGTCTTCGATCACATCATTAAAAGCTTCTTTAAGCTCATCGTAGGCAGAGCCTAAACCCTCTATTCTAAAGCTTCTGGAAAAATCGGAGTAACGAATTGACTCTAGAAAATTCGTGAGGTAATGGTTTGTTTTCTGCACATATTTGATAAGACTGGTAATCTGAAAGATCAATAGCAAAGAAAGCAAAATCGGGGTAACATTGAAGTGCATATTGTATATTGCAGCAAAGATCAGCAGTACATTTAAAGTGATTAGCAATATTCTTAAGATTATGTGAAGCTTAAAGTTTTTATAGATCATACATTACCTGTTGTTTATAATCCGTATTTTTCCAGTCTTCTATACAATGATGCTCTGGTTAACCCCAACTCTTTGGCTGCCTGGCTGATATTACCATTATTTTTTCTTAAAGCTCTTTGGATCACATCACGCTCTACATCCTCAATATTGTAAGAGCCAAATCCGCTATCATCAGTTACAGTATGCGGTGTTTGCAGCATAAAATCTGAAGTTTGCAGTACTTTTGAATCACTTAAAATAACCGCTCTCTCTAGAGCATGCTGCAGTTCTCTTACATTGCCGGGCCAGTTATACTGCCGTAATTTTTTTAGAGCCGGTGAGCTAATACCACGAATATTTTTCTTGTATTTCTGTACAAAAGATTCCAGGAAATGATCTGCTAGTATTGGTATATCTTCTACCCTATCTCTTAATGGTGGTAAACTGATTTCCACAGTATTAATTCTGTACAACAGGTCCTGGCGGAAATTTCCATCTTTTGCCATCTGATAGATCGGCATATTAGTAGCACAGACTAAGCGAACATCTACAGGTTTTGATCTATTCGAGCCAACTCTAATTACTTGTCGCTTTTCGATTACTGTGAGTAATTTAGATTGTAACGGTAATGATAAGTTACCGATCTCATCCAGGAATAGTGTACCGCCAGATGCTACTTCAAAACGGCCAGGTTTATCTTTCTTTGCATCTGTAAAAGCTCCTCTCACATGACCAAATAATTCGCTTTCGAATAGTGTTTCACTAATGGCACCCAGATCAACGCTGAGGAAAATTTCCTTACGACGGGTCGAATTTCGATGCAATGCCCTGGCAACCAGTTCTTTTCCCGTTCCATTCTCTCCCAGGATCAAAATGCTGGCATCGGTAGAAGCTACTTTGTGAATTGTGCTATATACTTTATGCATTTCAGCAGAATCACCGATAAAGTCATGAAAAGGCTGATCAAGTTTCTTACTTAGTTCCTTTTGTTTTAATCGTAATTTATCTGCTTCTACCAGAGAACCTCTTAACTTCATAGCAGATGAAAGCGTGGCTATTAACTTCTCATTTTGCCATGGTTTCAATACAAAATCTACAGCACCAGCTTTAATAGCTTTCACAGCTCTTTCTACATCACCGTAGGCTGTAATGAATATTACCACAGCAGAAGAATCAATCTCTAATATTTTTTCTAACCAGTAAAATCCTTCCTGTCCTCCGATCATATCCTTGGTAAAATTCATATCCAGCAGAATTACATCATATTCCTCATTTTGCATTAGCTCAGGAATTCGTTCAGGATTCAGCTCAGTATGTACAAGTTCGGCATAAGGTTTCAACAGTAATTTTATACTGAATAATATATCTTCATTGTCATCAACTGCTAAGATTTTTCCAATTTTCTTTTCCATTTTTCTCCTCGAAAATCCGCTAATAAATATATCTCTTTAAAACACAGGTATAAATAATTATTCCAGATATAATAAGTCAATGAAAAACTGTCCGATTGCGTACACAATGTGGTTCAAATACGTACATGAATGATCTTGCATAATATCTTACTTAACTCCCTTCCCCTTATTATAATTGCAGTTAAGTGTTTGGCACACTACTTGCAATTATCTCCTGTGAAATTAAAAGGAGATGTAGATGGATAGAATTATTGAGAAGAAAAAATGGACGACTAAGAAAATCGTCTGGATTTCAGTGGGAAGTATTTTTGTCTTCCTAATATTATATAATTTAATTTGGGGAGACCACACATCAAAATTCAATGTTCAAAAAGAGAGAATATCAATTGAAGAAGTTAAAGAAGATTATTTTCAGGACTATATAACGCAAACAGGAACCGTTGAACCTATCAGTACAATCTTTCTAGACGCAATAGAGGGAGGTAGAGTGGAAGAACTGGTAATAGAAGAAGGAACAATGGTTCAAAAAGATGATGTTATCCTTCGTTTAAGCAATACAAACCTGCATCTTGACATAATGAACAGAGAAGCAAATCTGGCAGAGCAGATGAACAATCTTCGAAATACACGTCTTTCAATGGAACAAAACAAATTAAGTTTAAAAAGACAATTACTTGATCTGGATTACCAGATCAGCATCCAGAAAAGAGATTTTGAAAACAGTAAAGAGCTTTTCGAAAAAGGATACATATCCGATAAAGATTTTGAAGAGATAAAGGATAGACACGATTATTTAGTTGAAACCCGTGAACTGGTTATAGAAAATCAAAAAGCAGATTCACTTTTCCGCGAGATCCAGGTTGCTCAACTGGAAAATTCAGTAGATCAAATGGAAATGAATTTAGAATTTGTACGTCAAAAGCTGGAAAATCTAAATGTGAAAGCTCCTGTAAGTGGATTACTGGTTTCAGTGAATGCAGAAATTGGCGAAGCTATTGGAACCGGACAGCGACTTGGTCAGATCCATGTTCTGGATGAGTTTAAAATAAGACTGGAAATTGATGAACATTACATCTCACGTGTTAATGCCAGTCTAACTGGTGAATTCGACTTTACAGGTACAACTTACGGGCTTAAAGTTAAGAAGATCTATCCGGAAGTAAGAAATGGACGATTTGGTGTAGATCTTGTATTTATTGAAGATTTACCCGAACGTATAAGAACAGGTCAAACTTTCAGAGTAAAACTGGAATTAGGTGAATCTCAAATGGCTTTACTTGTTCCAAGAGGAGCCTTCTATCAAAGTACAGGTGGTCAATATATTTTTGTAGTAGATCCAACTGAGAAATTCGCTGTGAAACGCGATATAAGATTGGGTAGAATGAATCCCAGATATTATGAATTATTAGAAGGTCTTGAGCCGGGAGAAAAAGTAGTTATTTCCAGCTACGACAACTTTGGCAGAGCCGAAAAATTGATACTGAAGTAAAGCAGGAAGAGCAAAGGGAAATGAGCAGAGAGCAAAAAAGTAGCTCAGAGATAAGTTGTATCACTTTGTGCTGTGCACTAAGCCCAAAGTTTTCGAAATGAAATTGAGAAAATATTTAAAATAACCATGGAGGAAAAATGATTAAGACAGTTGATTTGACTAAAATCTACAGAACTGATGAAGTAGAAACAACAGCACTTAACAACGTGAACGTAGAAGTAGCAAAAGGCGAATTCGTAGCTATTATGGGACCATCCGGTTGTGGAAAATCTACACTATTAAACCTGGTTGGCTTACTGGACAATCCCACAAAAGGTGAATTGTATTTTAACACTACAGAAGTTTCTAAATACACTGAGAGAATGCGCACTAATATGAGAAAATCCAACATTGGATTCATCTTCCAGAGCTTTAATCTGATCGATGAACTCACTGTTTATGAAAACGTAGAACTTCCACTCCTTTACATCAAAATGAGCTCTGCCGAAAGAAAGAAAAGAGTAACTGAAGTTTTGGATCGTATGAAGATCGCTCACAGAGCGAAACACTTTCCACAGCAGCTTTCTGGTGGTCAGCAGCAGCGTGTAGCAGTTGCTCGTGCAGTTGTAACAAAACCCAAACTTATCCTTGCAGATGAGCCTACCGGTAATCTTGATTCTGCCAATGGCGAAGAAGTAATGGATCTTCTTACACAACTGAATGAAGAAGGAACAACAATCGTTATGGTTACACACTCACCTTCTCATGCAGAATATGCTCATCGAGTAATTCAGTTGTTCGACGGCCACATTGTTACAGAAAACATCAAGAAAGAATTCCACCTTTAAAATAGTGATATTAAGCCGTTGGTTCATTTATAAACCTGCGGCTTTTTTGTAATTTTATAAGGAGAAAATCAGTTTTTTTATTGGATAAATAAATCAAAATCCGAACTGAATTTCATAAGTTAAGGAGCAAAGTATGTTCAAGAATTTTGTTAAAGTTGCTTTTAGAAATCTGCTTAATAAAAAATTCTATTCTATTATAAATATCCTGGGATTAGCAATCGGCCTAACCTGTACAATACTTATTGCTTTATTCGTGCAGAATGAACTTTCCTATGATAAGTATCACAAAAATTACAAAAGGATCTATCGTCTTGAATCTCATTTCAACATAAAGGAATCTGAAGATCTTTTTGCTGCTACAGCTTTTCCTTTGGCACCTGCCTTGAAGCTGGAAAATCCTCAGGATATAGCAGAATTCTGTCGCTTCATGGATATGGACAATAATCTCTTCCAATATAAAGATAAACAAATCTTCGAGGAAAATGTATATTTTGCAGATTCCACTCTTATAGATGTTTTCACGCATGAATTTATCTCTGGTTCACCAAAAGATGCTTTAAATGATCCCAACGAAATGATATTAACAGAAAGTTTTGCCAAGAGGATATTTGGAGAAATTGATCCCATTGGTGAAACCATAGAAACCGGTAACGGATTAATTTTTACGATCACCGGTATTATTAAAGATGTCCCGCAAAATATCCATTTACGTTTTGAAGCAATTGCTTCTATGATAACGGTAAAACAGTTTTTTGGTGCAGAACGATATGAAAGTCTGGATAGTGGAGCATTTTGGAATATCGGATTTTACTCTTACATTATGCTAACAGAAAATGGAAATATCCAAAATATACTGAATGCCTATCCTGAGTTCAACGAAAAATATATAAAGCCAGTGGGAGACCAGATAAATGCAACTTTTCAATTGATGGTACAGCCTCTGGCAGATGTTCATTTATTTTCTCGTGTAGGTTATGATCTGCCAACAGGAAATATGACCTATGTTTACACCTTTGGCATTGTTGCTCTTTTTCTGCTTCTTATCGGATGTATAAACTACATGAACCTTGCAA
Source organism: Candidatus Cloacimonadota bacterium (assembly GCA_003647825.1). Lineage (GTDB taxonomy): Bacteria > Cloacimonadota > Cloacimonadia > Cloacimonadales > TCS61 > B137-G9. The sequence continues at coordinate 1,450 of QMNP01000023.1, read as the reverse complement.
CTTCACAATCTGCCAGCAGGTCAGTAGAAGTTGGAATTCGTAAAGTTGTAGGAGCTCAGAAGCAGTACTTACGCTGGCAATTCTTATTTGAGTCCATTCTCATCGCTTTCATTGCGATGATCTTAGCTTTTGTTGCAGTAGAATTAATACTACCAACTTTCAATGAGTTAGCTGACCGAGCATTGACTTTTGGATTTGTGGATAATCTCGATCTGGTAATTGGAATTTTTATAATAACATTTCTGGTTGGACTTTTCTCTGGAAGTTATCCTGCTTTCTATCTCTCCTCATTTATTCCAGTAGAAGTATTGAAAGGAAAACTTGGCAAAAATAAAGGAACATTAAGAAAGATCTTGGTTCTTTTACAGTTCTCAATTTCCATCATAATGATAATTGGAACATTAACAGTGATCCATCAGCTGAATTTCCTCAAAAATAAAGATTTAGGATTTGATGATGAGAATGTGGTTGTTTTAACTATTCGAGATACATCGGGAGTTAGAAACCTGCAAGCTTTCAAAGATGAATTGAACAAACACCCCCAAATAATAAATTCTGGCACTACATCCAATGTTCCTGGTCAGAATCACGGAATTCTTGTTCATCTTTTTGAAACCAATGATGGAACAATGGAAGAAAAAGGTATTAACTTTGTATTTGTAGATCACGATTACCTCGAAACCATGGATATGAAGATCATAAAAGGTCGTAATTATGATGAAAATCTGCAAACCGATGCTGAAGAATCTTGTCTAATTAATGAAGCTGCCGCCAGAGTACTGGGCTGGGGTGATGATCCGATTGGAAAGAAACTTGGATTTGGTGCGAATTTAGATGGAACAGCTAACCTGAATACAAAAGTTATTGGAGTAATAAAAGATTTTCATTATGCTTCTTTACATAATCAGATAGATCCGCTTTTAATAATGCTCTCCAATGATCCTCAGCGCAACATTTGTCTTAGAATTCGTCAGGATGATATCGAATCGACTTTAGATTACATTGAAGATAAATGGCATGAGTTCTGCCCCACTTTTCCCTTTGAATACACGTTTTTAGATAATAGTTTAAATGAGCAATATGTAGCGGAACAAAAGATAGGCCGTGTTTTTACATATTTTTCGATCCTGTGCATATTTATAGCATGTCTCGGTTTATTTGGATTAGCTTCTTATACTGCCGAGCAACGGACAAAAGAGATCAGTATTCGCAAAGTAATGGGAGCTTCTGTAAAAAGTATTGTCTTCATTCTTTCCAGAGAATTTTCTCTCTGGGTGATTCTATCCAATATCATAGCCTGGCCGCTTGCATATCTGGCTCTTACAAAATGGCTTCAAAACTTCGCTTATGCTGTAGATCAATCAATAATTACATATTTCATTTCTGGCTTAGTTGCTTTAACTATTGCTCTAATAACAGTGAGTTTCCAAGCCATAAAAGCAGCTCATAC
>QMNP01000022.1 GCA_003647825.1 Candidatus Cloacimonadota bacterium | reverse complement strand
TAACGGTAGGAAAAACATGAAAAAACTTATAGCAATTCCTATAGCAAATGGTCAGCTTTGTGCACATTTTGGTCACTGCGAAAAATTCTGGATATTTACTACAGAAAATGGAAAGATCAAGTCAGATGAATTGATCACACCTCCACCACATGAACCAGGTCTATTACCTCGCTTCCTAGGCGAAAAAGGTGTTAATGCGATTATTGCCGGAGGAATGGGATCACGCGCTCAGGGATTATTCAGTCAAAACAGCATTGATGTATATTTTGGTGTAGAGGTAGATGAGCCAAAAAATCTAGTACAAAAATTACTGAACAATACCCTTGTATCAGGCGTTAATCTCTGCGATCATTAAGCAAGAAGATGTTTATACTTAGGGCTGCATTGGCAGCCCTTTTTTGTTGCTGCGATCCACATATTGCTTGACATACAAAACTGTTCTATTTTTTCTCTGTGAATTATGTGGAGAGTAAATGGGAAAAATTGTAGCAATTATCACTGCTGGCGGCAGTGGTAAAAGAATAAAAAGCAAAGTAAAAAAACAATATATCAAATTGAAGCAGCGTCCGATATTATTTTGGACGCTGGATAAATTTATTCATCACAAGTTAATTGATGATATCATCATTACATTACCGGAAGATGATTTCGCTGAAATGCAAATTAGTCTTTCAAATGAATTTTCTGATTATGATTTCAATTTAGTAAAGGGTGGTAAGGAAAGACAGGATTCCGTTTTCAATGCCCTTTGTGCCTGCCCCAAAGATACAACTATCGTACTTATACATGATGGCGTTCGGCCTTTTATTGATCCTGTTGAAATCACGAATCTTATAGAAATTGCTAAACTGAAAAAAGCTGTAATTCCGATAGCTAAAGTAAAAAATACTATCAAAGAAATCGATGACAGTAAGATTGTGAAGACAGTTCCACGCAAAAATCTCGTAGCGGCACTTACACCACAAGTCTTTGATTACAAGCTGATTGTATCACACCATATGAAAGCATTCAATGACAGGTTCCAATCAACTGATGATGCCTCAATTTTAGAGTACTATGGAATTCCAGTTTATTATTTAGAATGTTCATCACGAAACATAAAGATCACAGATCAATTTGATCTGCACATGGCAGAATCAATTTTAGAAAAAGAACAACAAACAAAGTAATATAAATATTCAGGAGAAATAAATGAAATATGATTTTTTACAAAATTTGAAAATTACTATTCCAGTTCCAATATTCGGGATAGGTTGTGGAGTTCTAGGTTTAAGCCTGGCTAAGAAATCTATCAATATGGGAAAATATGCCTCCAAATTGCTTAGAGCTTTGGAATATAGAGGTTATGATTCTACTGGAGCTGCTTTTCAGAAAGATGATATGGAAGTTACTCTACTTAAAGATGTTGGGGCTCCCAGCACTCTGGTAAAAACTCTGGGGATCGAAGATCAGGAAGGGAAGATCTTCTGCGGGCAAGTTCGGTGGGCTACTTTTGGAAACGTAACTCAGAAGAACGCGCAACCTCATGTTGTCCGATGCAAAAATTTCATTTATGGTGCTCATAATGGAAACATTACAAACACTCGAGAATTGAAGCATTTTCTGCTTTCTGAAGGTCATAACGTAGTTTCGGATAATGATGGTGAAATGCTGGTGCATACAGTAGAACACTATTTTGATATTGAATTGGGTAAACTGCGAATTGAGGATCAAACTAAAACTGAGCAGCGTAAAGAATGCATGCGAAGAGGAATAATCCAGGCTTCCAATAAAATGGTTGGATCTTATGCCGCAGTAATTGTAGATCCGCTCACAGAAACAAGTTGGGCTATTAAAGCTGGCAGCAGTTTATATTTTGGTATTGGAGATGTAGATAATAATCAATTCGGGCTTGCATCTTCCGATTTAACAGCAGTTCTCAGATTTACAAAAATGCTGATAAATCTGCGTGAAGGTGAGTTTGTAGAATTTGCTGTAAATAAATTCTCGGTAAGAGCTTTCAAAGATTTCCGCATTAAACGTCCAGGTCTTTCCGATATACAAGTTAAAGCTGGCGATGTTCTGGATAAAACTCCTGTTCGTTCTAAATTACGAGCTGAAGATACTGAGTTAGTTCCTCCATTTGAACATTTTATGGAACAGGAAATACATGCAGAAGTTGAATCTTCCGGAAAATTGATCAAGCTTTTCAAAGGCGGTTCCAATACGGGTAGAAGAATGCTTGATCTTCTGAGGAAAGAAAACTTCCTGGAACATAAGAATAACCTTCTCACAGATCTATTAAAAGCTGAAGAATACGATGAACATATAAATATTTTCCAGAAATTCAGAGATTCCTCTGAAGCTGATAAATTTTATGATAAGGTGAAATCGAACTATTCTGCAATCTATAATGAGCTTGTAAAAAAAGATTTTGAGAAGAAATATTTCTTTTCCAATGACAAGAACCTTTTCATAGATCTTTTAAATTCTCATTTCGATAAAAAAAGCCTGCTGATTGCTAAAGCACTGGATTCAATCGCAGAATTGCAGGATGTAAAAGAATTTCAGGATAGTGTTAAACATTTCCTGGAGCTTATAAAAAATACTCATGAAAATAATAGAAATATTTATACCATTGCTTGTGGAACGTCGTATCATGCAACTCTGGTTGCAGCTCTATATTTCAATGAGATTGCCAATATCGAAGTTATTCCCATTCTACCGGGTAATTTCCGGGGTCAATATTCTAAAAGCCTACAGGATAACGATGTTATAATTGGAGTATCTCAAAGTGGTGAGACAAAAGACCTTATCGATATCTTCAATGATGTGGAAAATTCAGGACTGGATATTAAAAAAATAGTTTTAGTTAATAATATGAATTCTACTCTCGGTCAGGAAAAAAGTGATGTTTCCATACCTATTTTCTGCGGTCCCGAGATCGCTGTACCTGCTACAAAGAGCTTTATAAATCAAATTACACTATTCTATTATCTGGCAATAAAAGTGGCAGAAATTTGCTCTGTAAAAAAAATCAAAGACAAGCAGCCTGGTTATAAAGAACTGGAAAAAAACATCAAACATCGCATTGATACAATAGACATGATTCCTCGTTTAATCCAGGAAACTATTGATTCGACCAGAGATCAAGTTGAAGAAGTCGCAGGGAAGATTTACCTGGAACCATCTATGCACATTTTAGCTACCAAGGTTACGGGAGTTGCCAAAGAAGGAGCTCTTAAAATTCGCGAAACTGTGTTGAATCATGCTGAAGGTGGTGAAGCATCTGAATTTAAACATGGTCCTAATACTATCTTGGGCAAGAATACAGTTTTCGGTTTAAAAAGTGTGAAAGCTATGATGAAGCACTTCAATAAAACTCAGGATAAACTGGATGCTGTCGCAGAATCTAAAGGAATTTCATTGGATGAGCGTAAGAAAATATCTCGCTCTCTCAGCAATTTCATTTTTAACAAATCACTTCCTTTTAACTTATCATCTAAAGCACTAAAGGTTTTCCAGGAAACTGTAGCCGATTTCAATTTCTTTGAAAAGGCTTATAGAAATTATCCTCTAATTTATGTAACTGGGCCGGATGAACGAGATGTAAATCTGACGATTTCTCAGATCAATACTCATAAAATCAGAGGTGGAGATTCTTTTATTATTGCAGAAGAAAATGACAAACTTCTGGAAAATGCCCAGACCAATCCGCACGACGAAGGATATTATGGCTGGGGATTTATCTTCTTACCAAGAACGGGGGATTCTCTTCTGACTACATTCTCTGCAACAATTGTTTTGCAAATGCTGGCATTGCGCATGAGTGTAAAGAAAATGGAATATCTTGATAGGCTTGAGATCAGTGATCATGGAGTACACCCTGATGTTCCTAAGAATGTATCTAAATCGATAACTGTAGATTAGTAAAACAGGAAATTCAATGGGACTTGGTAAAAACAGAACAATTCTTATAGCTGATGATGATCAGTTTCAACTAGATATTTATAAACATATTTTTAATTTGGATACGAATGATGAAAATCAGCAAAAGGAATATGATATCCAGTTTTTTAAAGACGGGGCAAATTTGCTTAATACATTCAAAGATATCTATGCAGATAATAAGAGAGTTCCTGTTTGTATCTTAGATGTACGAATGCCAGTAATGGACGGATGGCAAACTGCAATTGAAATAAGAAAAATCGATCCTGAAGCAATTATAATATTTGTTTCGGGCTATGAAGATAAAAGTAGTTTTGAAATTCAACAATCACTTAAGCATGACTACTATTTAATGAGTAAACCGTTCACTGAAAATGAGATTTTATCTCTTATAGATTCTGTTATTACAAATTGGAATAGAACTCAAGCTCTTTCTCAATATGCTCGTGAAATAAAAGAAACCACCAATGAGTTGGTAGAAACACAAAAAAAATTCAAACGTTTGGAAGAAAACCTCAGCGAGCATTATTACTTTTATACTCATGACACAAAACGTGTTTATTCTTATCTTAGTCCGTCTGTTACCAATGTTTTGGGATACACTCGACAGGAATATATCGATAATCATTATAGTTACATTGCAGAGAATCCTGGTAAACAAGAAGCTTATGATGCAACAGAATTGGCAATAAGAGGAGAACAACCTCCATCTTTCGAAGTAGAAATGTATCACAAAGACGGAAGCTTACATACCCTTGAAGTGACAGAATTTCCCGTTTACAATGAAAACGGTAAAGTAATAGCTATCGAGGGCATGGCTCATGATGTAACCGAAAGAATAGAAAATAGAAAAAAACAAGATCTGTTATTGCAGATTTCCAATGCAATCAACACAATTACCGACACAAGGGAATTATATAAATCAATTCAGGATTTGCTTAGTGAAGTTATAGATACTGCCAATTTCTATATCGCTTTATACGATAAAGAAACCGACACTTTATCACTGCCATATCTGCAAGATGAGAAAGACGAATATACATCATTTCCTGCAGGGAAAACCCTAACTTCATTTGTTATACGAACCAAAAAATCACTTTTAGCTACAACAAAAATCCAAAAAAAATTATTCCAATCGGGAGAAGTAGATCCGGTTGGAGCTCCATCCAAGGTTTGGCTAGGTGTTCCTCTAATTGTGCGGGGTGACGTTATTGGCGTGGTTGCAGTTCAAAGTTATGACGATGAAAAACTCTACGGGAAAAAAGAGCAGAAACTCTTAGAATTCATATCACATCAACTTGCTATCGTAATCGAAAGAAAGAAAACTGAAATTGAATTGCATACAGCAAAAGAAGCTGCTGAAGCAGCATCCAGAGCAAAAGCAGATTTTCTGGCTTCCATGAGCCACGAGATTCGAACACCCATGAATGGTGTAATTGGAATGACCGGATTATTATCTGAGACGTCTCTTACGCCAGAGCAAAAGGAATATGTAGATACAATTCGCTTAAGTGGAGATTCACTGCTTACTATTATAAACGATATTTTAGATTTTTCCAAAATCGAATCGGGGAAAATGGATTTGGAATCACAACCATTTGAACTCAGATCCTGCATTGAAGAAACTTTCGATCTCATATCAACAAAAGCTTCCGAGAAAGCACTCGATCTCGTATATCTGATCGAACCGGATGTTCCAGCATTCGTTAAAGGAGATATTACACGATTACGTCAGATCCTGGTAAATCTTGTAAATAATGCAATTAAGTTCACAGAAAAGGGTGATATCTTCGTTCACGTAGAAAAAAAATCTGTAAAGAGCAAAGTGGTTGAACTACTTTTTTCCGTAAAAGATACTGGTATTGGCATTCCCAAAAAACGCCTTAATCGACTTTTCAAAGCTTTTTCTCAAGTAGATTCTTCCACTACTCGCAGATATGGCGGCACTGGTCTGGGATTGGCAATATGTAAAAGGTTAACCCACTTGATGGGTGGTAAGATCTGGGTGGAAAGTAATTATGGAGAAGGTTCTACTTTCTATTTCACGATTAAAACAAATGCCGCTCCAGTTAGAAGGCCAAAAGCATATCGCGAAAATATGCCTGCTATGAAAGACACCAAAATTTTAATTGTAGATGATAATGAAACTAATCGTAGAATTCTTAAACTTCAATGCGAGCACTGGAAAATGAAGCCTGTGACGATGGCTTCCGCTCAAGAAGCTTTGGATGTAATTGACCGAGGAGAAAAATTTAATATAGGTATTTTGGATATGCACATGCCAGATAAAAATGGTGCTGAGTTGGGCAGGGAATTAAGAGATAGGTTTACCCGCAAAGAAATGCCTTTGATAATGTTAAGTTCGGTAGGAAAACCTCTTAGAGAAGAAATCCCAGAAGACATCTTTGATGTTTTTTTATCTAAACCCGTTAAACAATCCCAGCTTTTTGACGCCCTTGTAAAAGTACTTTCAGAAAAAGTGGTGATCTCTGAGCCGCAACCGCAAAAGGTAAAACTGGATGTAAACCTGGCTAATAAAATCCCTTTGCACATATTACTGGCAGAAGACAATATTATAAATCAAAAAATCGCTCTCCGCATCCTGCAAAAAATGGGATATACAGCTGATATAGCAGCCAACGGATTGGAAGTAATTGATGCTTTGAAAAGACAAAAATACGATATTATCTTTATGGATGTTCAAATGCCGGAGATGGATGGTTTGGAAGCAACTAATATGATCCTGAAGATCTGGCCGCATGTAGATACCAGACCCAAAATCATAGCCATGACTGCCAACGCAATGGAAGGAGATAAAGAGAGCTGCATCAAGGCAGGAATGGATGATTATATTTCCAAGCCAATCTCGGTGGAAGATGTTCAGGAAGCTTTAATTCGCTGGGGCAAAAAAACAATTGAGAAAGATGCTGAACAAAATCGACCTTCATCTGATGACATTATGGACTGGGCAATGATAGAATCTCTGAAGTATCTTGATACTGGTGAAGAAGTAGGCAGCTTACTGCTGGATCTGGTAAATTTGTTTCAAGATGAATTCCCAGTAAATTTCCAGCAGTTAAGCGAAGCGGTAAAGGAAAAACAAGCTTCTAAAATTCAATCTATAGCTCACAAATTAAAGGGAGCAGGTTCCAATCTTGGAGCAAAAGGCTTTGCTAAAATAAGCTATTATATTGAGGTAAAAGGCAAAAATAATGACCTTTCAGGATTAAATGATAATTTAAAGGAATTACAAGAAATGATGGAATTTACACTGGATGAATTTGCTACTTATTTCAGAACTATTAATAAAGAATTCATTATAAAGTCAAAATAGAGGTAGATATGAGAATTGGATTAGGCTATGATGTTCACAGGTTAGTAGATGGAAGAAAACTAATTTTGGGCGGCGTGGAAATTCCTGATAATAAGGGATTGTTAGGGCATTCAGATGCTGACGTACTAATTCACGCTGTTATCGATTCTATTTTGGGCGCTCTGGCATTAGGTGATATAGGCAGTCATTTCCCAGATAATAATGATGAATACAAAGGCATAAACAGCAGAATTCTATTAACAAAAACTTTTCAGAAAATAGAAGAGAATAACTATTGTATCGGAAATCTTGATGCAACGATCTGTGCTGAATATCCAAAATTACAGCCGTATCTACTTCAGATGCGAGAAAACCTTGCAGCTGATTTAAAAACAGATCTGAATAATATTTCCATAAAAGCAACGACCGAAGAAGGCTTGGGTATTACAGGAAAGCAGGCAGGAATGAGTGCTTATTGCGTAGTACTGTTACAAAAGAAATGAAAAAACCAGAACTTCTTCTTCCGGTAGGAAACACGGAAGCATTTTATGCTGCTGCGGAAGCTGGAGCCGATGCAGTTTATCTTGGATTACGCAATTTCAATGCACGCGGTAGAGCTAAGAACTTTGCACCCAACCAATTACAATCTATTCTGAAAGAAGCAAAACAGAAAAAACTGAACGTTTATCTTACACTTAATACTCTTATAAAAAATAGTGAATTACCCGATCTATTAGATACATTGTATTTGATTTCCCAAACTTCCATTTCTGCGGTAATAATTCAAGACTTGGGAGTATATTACCTGCTATCTAAATTCTTTCCAAATATACCGATCCATGCCAGTACTCAAATGGGATTTCACAATTCAGCTGGAGCCGATTTTGCCCATAATCATAAATTTGAGAGAATTATTCTCGCTCGAGAATTAACCTGGTCAGAATTAAAAAGAATCTCAAATAAATCTAAGATCGAACTTGAAATTTTTGCTCATGGAGCATTATGCTATTCTTTTTCCGGGAGCTGTCTATTCAGCAGTTATCTGGGTGGCATGAGTGCCAATCGGGGGTTATGCCGCCAGCCTTGCCGCAGAGCTTTCGATACTGGAACGAGATCCGATTATATTTTTAGTTTAAAAGATAATCAGTTACTTAAGCAGTTACCAGAAATAATGAAATTGAATGTGTCTTCCATAAAAATAGAAGGACGTATGAAATCTGCTGAATACGTATATCAAGTAGCCAAAGCTTATCGTTTGGCAATTGATCATCCCGATAGAATTGAAGAAGCAGAAAAATTATTGAATTTTGATATGGGAAGACAAAAAACATCTTATTTTATGGGTGGCAGTGTATCTGATGCAATCACTCATAATCCGTTTACCGGCATTTCAATCGGGCAAGTTGAAGATGTAGATAATAATAGCATTACGATTACCAGTAGTTTAGAATTAACAGCAAGAAATCGGATTCGGGTGCAGCCGGCAAACGGCACAGACAGCAAAGCCATAAAGTTGAAAAATGAAAACCTTGTTCAAGATAAAAACGACAAACAAAAATTTCACATTTCAATTGAGAATCCAGGTTTTAGTGTTGGTGATAAAGTTTTTCTTATCGGTCTTGGGGAGCAGAGATTCAAAAACAAATTTGCATTGGAAGGGAAAAAATTACAACTCTCAATGCCTTATAAAAAGAAACAGAATATCATACAAAAGATTGGAACAAGTAAAGCTTTAAAATTTCAACAATTATTTATCAGAGTTGATTCTCCAGCCTGGTTACGTAAAATATACTTTGATAAATTTGATTTTCTAATTTTAAAATTCAATAAAAATGATCTTATGAGCATGAACTTAAGTAATGCCTATCTAAAAAAGCATCTGTCAAAGGTCATCATGGAATTACCAAAATTCATTCCTGAGCAGGATGTTGATTTTTATAAAGATCTTTGTTCAAAGTTTTTTCGAGCAGGTGTATCTCATTTTATGCTGGCTAATATCTCTCAGAAGAATTTGTTCCCAAACGATCATCGAATCGCCCTCAGCAGTAATGAAAACATCTATTGTTTAAATGATGCAGCAATTCAATTTTTAAAAGAAGAGCATTTCAAATTTCATATCTATCCTCTGGAAAATGACCTTCCTAATTTGCTTAGTTGTAAAGATCGAAAAGGAATAGTTCCTTTGTATTTTTATCCTGAACTTTTTTATTCACGCATGCCCGTTAATCTGGAAACAAATTCAACTTTTAGTGATGACACAAATAAATATAATCGTGAAATTAGAGATGGTATTACAATTGTTACTCCTCAAATTCCAGTCTCTCTCCTGCAATTTAAAGAGAAACTGGGAAAGCATGGATTTCGTCGATTTCTGCTGGACCTATCTTATCAAAAACCTTCTCAAAACACTTTTAACAGGTTGTTAAAGAAGTTTCATATTTCACAAGCTGAGCAGCCAGGCACTTCATTTAATTTTAAACTGGGTTTACATTGAGGTGAGTACACATTATTGATATTTGACATTTATTCGTTGACATAATCATTTTCAATTGAATTCTAAAATTAGATTAGAAAAACAGGGTGTGCATATGAAAAAACTTATTACTATATTCTTGATCGCTATTCCATTAATTCTGTTTACACAGACTACTAAAATTGATAGTTTAAAAAATGTTATTAAAGATGCAGAAGGCATTGAAAAAGCTGACCTGCTACTTGCACTAGCCAATAGAATTCAATTTTCCGATATTAAGGCTGCACAAGATTATATCGATCAAGCTTTTGCTCTTTCTGAAAAACTCAACCATCAGGAAGGTATAGCTGATGCCTGGAATCTTTCAGCTCAAATAGCATATCGCAAAGGTGCTTTTGCAGAAGCTCTAAAATACTATGAAAAAGCCTTGAAAATTTTAGAAAAGATTGATCATGAGAAAGGTTTAAGTAAGATTTATAATAACATGGCTTTAGTCTATATGAATATCGGAGATTTTGCAAAAGCCGAAGAATACAATTTTAAATCTCTGGAAATAAAAAAGCAGCTCGATGACAAAAATGGAATTTCTTACTCGCTATCCAATATTGGCCTGGTTTATTGGAATCAGAGGAATTACAGTGCAGCCATGGACTATTTCCATCAGTCTTTAAAAATCCAGAACGAAATTGGTGACAAGAACATGATCGCCAATACAAACAACAACATAGCTTTAGCTTATATGAGTTTGAATAATTATGAAAAGGCTCTGGAATATCACCTTAAAGCTTTAAGTATCACGGAAGAAATGAATAATCTTTCCAGTATGGGCTCGATTCTGAATAATCTGGGTGTCGTCTATGCTAAATTAGCACATTATGATGAATCGATCCAATTTCATTTTAGAGCTCTGAAAATATTCCAGGAGATGGAAGATAAACCTAACATTGCTTCCACCTACAATAATCTTGGAATTGCTCAGGAATCTAACAAGAATTATGATGAAGCCATGCAATATCACTTGGCTGCACTGCAAATCCGAAAGCAGTTAGGTCTTGAATCTGGAGTGATAAATTCCCTTAGTAATATCGGAGCTTTGTATGAGCTAAAGGGTGATTTTCAACAAGCCGAAAAGTATTTAAAAGAAAGTCTGGAGTTAAGCGAAAAATTAAAAAATGATTGGGAAATAATCAATGTTTTAAACAATCTGGGAAGGCTTTATCTTAATATGAACAAATTGGCAGATGCAGAAAAAGTGCTTCTAATAGCTCATGATATGCTTATCACTTTGGAAAGTGAGGAAAGCAATGTTAATAATTTGTACAGTTTGGCAGAGCTTTATGCAGGGAAAAAGGATTTTTCTAAAGCATATGAATTTCTTATGGAACATATAACTGCAAAAGATACACTTATTTCCCATACAAATCTTGAACAAGCAAAAGAACTGAAAATTAAATATGATCTGGAAAAAAAACTGGAAGAAAATAAACTGCTGAAGAAAGATCTTGATCTTTCGAAGATGCACACGAGAAATCTTGCTCTCACCTTGATAGCAGTTTTCATATTCTTGGCTGCAGTCGTCATTTTGTTTGTCCTTCGAATCAAAAACAATCTACGTTTAAAACTACTGAATAACGATCTAAAAATTGCCAAAAATATTGCCGAAAAACATGATGAACATCTCACCTTGCTCAACAAAATGTTGCGTCATGATCTCACAAATAATCTCACTGTCGTTTTATCTGCACTAAAATTATTCCAATACAAAAAAGATACTAAATTACTGGTAGATGCTGCGAACAAGTGCAATAATGGTATCAGCCTGATTAGAAATTTACATAAAATGGAAATGAATAAGTCTGAAATTAACATATTGAAACAAGTAAATATTAACCAGGTTTTAGAAAAATTGAAGACAAGATTTGGCTCTACCGAAATAAATCATAGTGGGAATTATTTAGTGTTAGCTGACGATGGTTTGGAGTCTGTTTTTCAAAATTTAATAGAGAATGCTGTTGATCATGGCAGTGCTTCAAAAATAAATATTGATGTAAACGAAGTATCTAAGTTTCTGGAAATTCGTGTTGTGAATAACGGCACTAAAATTCCTGAAGAAATTAAGGATCGAATTTTCGAAGAAGAATTTTCTCATGGTGAAAAAGGCAGGACCGGTATGGGATTACATCTTGTAGAACGAAATATTATTCGCTATGGGGGTTCGATTTATTTAGAAGAAAATGAAGACTCAAATGTGTCATTTATTTTAAACCTGAAAAAAGCTGAGCAATAAAGATTTTTGTGTTTAGCTACAATTAGTTACTTGAATTTTATATGATACTGAAATTAATTTTAGTTTCGATATTGAATGAAAAAGGTTACGAAGAAAAACTTCGTAACCAGACAAATTATTACTCTCATTTCCAAGATCGTCTTGGGAATGTTTGATTAATTTTTTACTTTCTCTTTTACTACCTTTCTAATCAATTCCTCATCAGGAATAAAAGGTAAAGTGATATGATCTGTATCTTTGAATCTCTCGTTGTGTTCGATGCAGGTAGAAATTGAGTTTTCGTTACGAGCCCAGGCACGCCTGGCAACTCCACCCATCACATCCCACTGGAAAGACCGTTCTAAAATGTAATCAACCCGTTCACTGCCATCCAAAACCATACCGAATCCACCATTTATAACTTTGCCAATACCTACGCCACCGCCATTGTGAAGAGAGATAAGGCTCATACCACGCGCAGCATTTCCTGCGAAACATTGGGTGGCCATATCTGCCATTACATTAGAACCATCTTTAATATTGGAAGTTTCTCGGAAAGGGCTATCTGTGCCGCCGGTATCGTGGTGATCACGACCAAGCATGAGCGGACCAACTTCACCTTTACGTACCATTTCATTGAATTTAAGAGCTATACTCATCCTTCCCATCGCATCCTGATATAAAATCCTGGCTTGAGTTCCCACAACCAGTTTATTTTTGATTGCATCGCGAACCCAGATATAATTATCCCGATCCTGATAACGTAATTCTTC
>QMNP01000021.1 GCA_003647825.1 Candidatus Cloacimonadota bacterium | reverse complement strand
AATTTTTGTGTTTTTATAAACTACCAGGTTATGAAATTTCACTTGTTTTATATACTTATTAGAAGAAATGTATTTCATCGTTTTTAGCATATCATTTTCCGTTTCACCCGGAATTCCCATAATTAAATGAACACCAATATTCAAACCTGCTTTCCCGCAAAGATTTATAGCCTTATCAGCATCTTTAAATGTATGGGCTCGATTGAGAAATTCCAGACTCCTGTTATGAATTGACTGCAATCCGAGTTCGATTGTTATAGGAACATCAAAAGATTTCAGCAATTGTACGACTTCTTCATTCACATAATCTGGTCGAGTGGAAACTACTAAGCCCATAATCTCGGGATGCATAAGTGCTTCAGAGAATTTTTCTCTCAGATATTCGATTGATCCTGCTGTGGATGTTTCATCTTGAAAATAGGCGAGTAGTGCTACATCACCACAACTTTCTTTGATACGTGGAATTGCTTCATGCAATTGTTCTTCAATAGTTTTTCCTTGAGCTTGATATTCACCCGTAAAAGTCTCTGCATTACAGAAAATACAACCACCTGTTTGCTGGCGATGCGGACAGGTAATTCCTGTACTTAAACCAACTCGAAAAACTCTCCTGCCAAACCTCTGTTTAAGGTAAGTGGAATAAGTAAATATTCGATATTCCAGTCTTTGATCCATACTTTGCAAATTTGCTGAGAAATGTGTTAGTGTCAATTTTATAGTTAAAACAGTTTCTTCTCATTAGAGAATTTCCCAAATCATTATTAATTTTCGTGTTCTCTGTGTCTCTGAGACTTTGCAACAGAGAACTCTTCCAACCTGTTATCCTGCTAACTATTTCCGTACACAGTGTTCGGAACCGAACACCTGTTTTACTCAACAGCTATATTGTTATTCCTTTCTTTTAAGTTAGTTACGCGTTTGGCATTTGGTTTGCTTCATTTGCTATTGAAAAAGGAGTTGAAAATGATGGATAAAGAAATCTCTGCTGATGTGATAAAGAAAAGAAAGATAAAATCAGCAATCAAATATATTGTAATCGTTGCAGCCTGCATTTTATTATTTGTAGTCTTTAAAGCACTTATCAGTCCCAGCATTGATGGTGCCAGGATTCGAACAGCAATTGCTGAAAGAGGAGCAATCGAAGGAACGATCACAGCCTCTGGAGTAGTAGTTCCAGAATTTGAGCAGGTTATCATCAGTCCGTTGCAATCAAAGATTGATAGTATTTTCCACAAAGCAGGAGATCAAATCCGAATTGGTGAACCGATTTTAAAACTAAACAACGAATTTACCTTGAATGCCTTAGAGCAACTAAAAGATGAATATCAATTGCAGAAAAACAAAAAAACTCAATTACAGCTTGCTATGGAGCGTACTCTTATCGACTTGAATACACAGTTGCAGATAATGGATCTTCAGGTACAATCTTTTGCCAGCAAACTGGAAGCACAAGAAAAAATCTACAACCTGGGTGGGGGAACAAAAACTAATTTTGAACAAGCTCAGCTGAACCTTCAGATCGCAACTCTGGAACGTCAGCAATTAGAAGACCGCATTGAAAATCAAAAAAAAAGTTTGAAAGCCGATCTGACCGAATTGGATTTGCAGCTTCGCATTCAAAAGAACCGCATCAATGAGCTGGAAAGGCAATTGGAATTAGCCAAGGCAAAGGCGGTACGAAATGGTGTGATCACCTGGGTGAACGATAATATCGGAGCTAATGTAAATCAGGGAGAAATTATTGCCCGAATTGCCGACCTGGAAAAATTCAAAGTAGAATCCAAAATATCCGATATTCACGCACCAAAGCTGATTGTGGGGAATCCTGTAAAAGCACGTATAAACGATATTGACCTAACAGGAGTGATTTCCAGCATAAAGCCAACGATTGAAAATGGAATAATAAATTTTATTGTGGAATTGGATGATAAGACAAATGAGCTCTTACGTTCCAACCTGAGAGTAGATGTGTTTGTGATCACTTCTACCAAAACTGATGTTATCCGTGTGGCAAACGGACCTTACATAAATGGTTCCGGCAGACAGGAGATCTTTGTAGTGCAAGGCGATATTGCTGTTCGAAGAACCGTGATGGTCGGTGACACTAATTTCGATTGGGTAGAGATCGAAAGCGGCATTGAAGAAGGTGAAGAAATTATCATCACCAGTATGGAAGATCACATCCACCAAACAGAAGTGAAAATCAAACGGAAAAAATGAGATCGTTAACGCAATTGAACAATCTCTTAGGAGTTAAAATGAAAAATGCTGTAATAATTCTATTAATTTTATTCAGTCTCCCCCTTCTTTTTTCGGCAACTATCGAAGAAGCCCGGAAACTTTATGAAGCTGAGAAGTATGAAGAAGCCATTGATGCCCTGAAACCGCTTCTAAAACAAGAAAAGAATAATTTATCCTTCAATAGGCTGATGGCAGACTCTTATCTCAAATTATCTCAAAATCCTGATACTGGTATGTTGAAAGCAGTAGGTTTCATCAAAAAATCTAAAAAATATTTTGAGAAAGTAGCTGAGCTTGATCCCAAAGACCTTGAGTCACGAGAGAATTTGGCTTTTTCATATTTCTTTCCACCCAGAATTGCTGGAGGGAACAAGAAGAAAGCACGTCAATATCTAACAGAGATAAAGCAGCTTTCTCCCAAAAAAGGCATGAATATTGAAATTGAATTTCTAATTTATGAAAAGGAATATGATCAAGTAGAAAATCTTTGTAATCAATATATAAAAGATTTTCCTGAAGATAGCGATATTTACTATTCTCTGGGAATGATGTATCAGGAACAGGAAAATTATGAAAAAGCATTCGATACATTTGAAACACACATTCAAAAAGATCCGGCTGCCTGGAATTCAATGTATCAGATTGGGCGTACTGCGGTTTTCAGTGAATCTAATTTGCAGCGGGGAATTGATTTATTAGCAGCTTATATGAATCATGAACCTGGTGAAGACGGTCCTGGTTTGGATTCAGCATATTGGCGCATGGGAATGCTTTACGAATTGCAGGGAAAACCAGATAAAGCAATATCGGCATACGAATCAGGCCTTAAGGTAAATCCCGAAAATTCCGAATGTAAAAAATCAATAAATAAATTAAAATAGGAGAAATTGAATTATGATCCAATTAAACAATATCGACAAGGTTTACGCCACTAACACTATAGAAACAACAGCCTTGAAAGCAATAAACCTGCATGTGGAGAAAGGTGAATTTGTAAGTGTGATGGGCCCGTCTGGCTGTGGCAAAAGCACTCTGCTTAATATTATCGGATTACTGGATTCAGCCACAAATGGAGAAGTGCTGATCGATGGACAATCAGTACAAAAATATGGCGACATCAAACTGGCAAAACTACGAAATCAGAAAATCGGTTTTGTTTTCCAAAGCTTTCATCTTATCAATGATCTTTCTGTATTAGATAACGTGGAAATCCCACTTTTGTATCGTCGGATGAGTGGTGCAGAAAGAAAAAGAAAAGCTTTGGCCGCTTTGGAAAAAGTTGGGCTGAAAGCACGAACAAAACATTTTCCCAATCAACTATCTGGCGGACAACGGCAGCGCGTGGCAATTGCGCGTGCTATTGTGGGAGAACCGGAACTGATATTGGCAGACGAGCCAACGGGAAACCTTGATAGTGTAATGGGTGCAGAGATCATGGACATCCTTATGCGCTTGAACAAAGAAGAAAATACAACGATCGTAATGGTTACACACGACGAACATCTGGCAAAACAAA
Organism: Candidatus Cloacimonadota bacterium; assembly: GCA_003647825.1. GTDB lineage: Bacteria > Cloacimonadota > Cloacimonadia > Cloacimonadales > TCS61 > B137-G9. The sequence goes on along the minus strand of QMNP01000021.1, from coordinate 9,091 downwards.
CTCAGAGAATAATCAGATTATTTGATGGAAGTCAGGTGGGATAGAAGAAAACTGGAGAATGGAAACAGGAGATAGATAATGAATGAAAGAAAAGAGCAGCATTATCCAAAATTTGTAGATCTGATTGTGTGGCGGGAATCTATCAAACTCTCAATCGAAATTTACCATACTTTGAAGAATGTAAAAGATTTTGGCTTGCGAGATCAAATGCAAAGAGCTTCAGTTTCTATTCCCTCAAATATCGCTGAAGGTTTTGATCGAAATACCAATAAAGATTTCATTCAATTTTTATATATTGCCAAAGGATCTTGCTCAGAGTTAAGAACTCAACTTTACATCGCTAAAGAAATTAATCTGATTCCAACTGAGAAAGTTGAAGAATTGATTGAGCGGATAAAAAAAGTTTCTGCGATGCTTTACAAATACATTAAGACCAGAATCGAGCGATTCCAGGTATTCATCATGTTTATAAATCCTTACTCCCTGCTCCGTACTCCTAACTCCCCCTTAAAAGGAATGATCTATGTTAAAAAAATATATTAAACTTTCACTTAAAGTCCTGCTTAGGCACAAATTCTTCACTTTCGTAAGTTTGTTCGGAATTAGTTTCACCTTAATGATCCTGCTTACTACAACTGCTTTCTTAGATCATATGCTTGGACCAGCCTACCCTGAAACCAAATTAGATCGCTCGCTCTATGTTCTGGACATGGAAATAAAGGGACCCGAAATCTCACGGCGCGGCTCGATAAGTTACTATTTCCTGAATAAATATGTGAAATCTTTAAAAACACCAGAGGCTGTGTCTATCACTAGTTTCTTTCAAAAAACCGTTACATATCATGATGGTAAAAAATATAAAATTGCCATGAAATTTACCGATGCTGAATTCTGGCAGATCATGGATTTCAATTTTGTCGAAGGACAAGCTTTTACAAAAGAAGATGTAACAAACATCAATCAAGTCTGCATCATCAACCAGGCAACAAAAGAGAAATACTTTGGAAATGAATCTGCAATTGGTAAATACATCGAAGCCGATTGGAAAAAATACAAAGTTGTTGGAGTGGTAGAAAATGTACCAATTATCAGAATTCTGGCTTATGGAGATGTTTGGGTTCCCATCACCAACACCAAAGAAGACATTGTGTCTTATTCTATGGATGGTGATTATCAGGCAATAATTTTAGCCAAAACTAAAAAAGATTTTCCTGCGATAAAAGCTGAATTTCAGAAACATCTGGATCAAGTTGAATTCCAGGACGATACTTACGATTCAATTAGAGGTGGAGCAGACACTATTTTAGAGTCAACCTCACGTGAAATGTTTGGATTTGACGATTCAAAAGCTCATCTTCTTTTTATCATTGGAATTGGTTTAATGATCCTCTTTATGATGCTGCCAGCTATGAATCTGGTAAATATTAATATAAACAGAATCATTGAAAGATATTCCGAGATAGGAATCCGTAAATCTTTTGGAGCATCATCAATTACATTGGTTGGTCAGTTCATAGTAGAAAATATCATCCTTACTTTAATTGGCGGATTCATTGGTTTGATCATTACCTTTATTGTATTAACGATCTTTAATACTTCCGATATAATTCCTTACGCAAACTTCGTTATGAATTTCAGAATATTCGGTTATGCAATCCTGATAACACTGCTTTTCGGTTTATTGTCCGGTGTCTATCCAGCCTGGCGAATGTCTCGCCTTAAGCCGGTTCAAGCTTTGCAGGGAGGTACAAAATGATGAATCTGAAACATCTTTTCAAACTCATGTGGAATCGTCGCAAGATGAACCTGCTGATGATAATCGAGATTTTCATTTCATTTATCATTATCTTTGTTCTGGCTCAGAGTCTGGTTAAATTTGCTGTTTATTATTCTGAACCACTTGGTTTTGAATACAAGAATATCTGGAATTTGGAAGTAAACTCAAATAACATGGAAAACACTGAAGCACGCAAAGAAATTGAACTGATCAAACAGGAAATTAAATCTTATGCTGAGGTGATCGAAATATCTGAGGCATATGCGATTCCATATACTTCGGTAGATATGAGAACAACAGTGGAACTTGATGACAAAGAGATCTTAACGAATATGATGCTGGGTGATGACAATTATGCTGAAGTGTTGGGTATAGAATTAGTCGCTGGCAGATGGTTTGATGAGCAGGATAATGCTTCCAATTATAAACCCATCGTAATTAACAGAAAATTGAAAGAGTATTTCTTTGGAGATGAAGAAGCAGTTGGAAAATTCCTGGGACAGCGAGATGATCAGCGCTTAATAATTGGCGTAGTCGATCAGATTAAAAAACGAGGTGAATTGAATGATTTCGGTAAACTCCTCTTCAAAAGGATTAATCCGGAAAATCCTGACAGCTGGATTGGTGAGAGTATCTTAATCAAAATGAAACCAGGCACTAATATGGATTTTGAAGAAAAATTGATGCGACGGTTATCAATAATCTCCAATAACTTCACTTTGGAAATGAGAAGTTTGGAAGCTATGCGTGAAAGATCGTTCGACAAATACTCTTCTATTGTTTATATATTTGCTTTCATCAGTCTTTTTTTAGTTATCAATGTTTCACTCGGATTATTTGGAGTTCTCTGGTATAATATCAATTATCGTAAATCGGAGATCGGAATTCGCAGATCATTTGGTTCCACAGCAAGAAGTATCTACTCTCAGATCGTTGGTGAAACCATGGTCATATCTACTTTCAGCCTCATCTTAGGAAGTTTCATCGTATTCCAACTTTATGTGTTCCTCAGAAATTGGTTACGTCCGGATATTTTTTATGCATCATACATTATTTCAGTTCTAGTGATCTACCTGATCACAGCAATTTGTGCATTCTATCCCAGTAAATTGGCAGCAGATATCGAACCGGCGGAGGCTTTGCACGATGAATAAAACAGGAACTCGTTACGAGGTTTGTCTTCGTAACGTAATTTCAAACTTTAATGTTCCCAAGATTCCGAATAATTTCGGAAGAAACAAGATTATATTAAATAAGGAGATAACATGTTTTTAAATTATCTAAAAATAGCCTTAAAAGTAATGACAAGACACAAGCTGTTCACCTTTATCAGCTTGTTCGGGATCAGCTTCACATTGCTCATCCTCGTACTCATTACATCTGCAATAGATCATACATTTGGTCCACACTATCCCGAAACAAAGCTCGATAAAACTTTGTCGGTAACTATGGGATTGCTGGAATCAGATACAAATGGCACCTATTCCGGTCCTTTATTCAGTCCCTGGTTTTTCAAGAAATATGTAAAGAGCCTGAAAACTCCTAAGACAATATCATTATCATCTTTCCATAATCCAATCCAGGTATATAAAGGTGAACGAAAGATCAACATGGGAATTAAATACACCGACAGTGAATTCTGGGAAATTCTGGATTTTGATTTCCTGGAAGGTAAAGCGTTTAATAAGCAGCAGGAAGAAAACATTGAATATGTAGCTGTTATCAATGAAAAATTACGAAACGAATATTTCGACGGACAGCCCTGTGTGGGAAAATACATAGAAGCAGATGGTGATAACTATCGTGTGATCGGTGTTGTGAGAAATGTTTCTATCTTGCGAATTATGCCTTACGCAGACATCTGGGTACCAATGGGTCACACAAAAACTGATCTTAACAAACCCTGTATTACCGGAACTTTCCCTGGTTGGTTCACCATGCTGCTGGCCCATAATAAAAAAGATTTCCCCAAGATCCAGTCAGAATTCCAGCAGAAGCTGAAGAATATTGAATTCCCGGAAGGAAGATTCAATAAACTGCTTACCAATGCATCCACTTATGGCGAAGCTCTGGCTCGTCAGGTATTCCGCAAGGAAACTGGTAATATCGGTCCTTTCATGTTCATTCTTTTTGTTCTGATGACGATCTTCATGATCCTTCCGGCAGTTAATTTGGTGAACATTAATATGAGCAGGATCATGGAAAGATCTTCGGAAATCGGCATTCGTAAATCATTTGGAGCTTCTTCCATAACTCTGGTTGGTCAATTCATCATGGAAAACATCATTGTCACGATTATTGGTGGCTTGTTAAGTTTGGTTTTGGCCGGTATAATTCTGGGAATTGTAAATCAAAGCCATATTGTGCCCGATATGACATTCACCCTCAATTTTAGAATATTTGGAACCAGTATGTTATTTGCTATATTCTTCGGATTCCTGTCCGGTGTTTATCCAGCTCTGAAAATGTCGCGATTACAACCGGCAGAGATCATTCAAGGAGGTAACAAATGATCGCCCATTTCTTTAGAGTTATCTGGTTTCGTAAAAAAGAAAATTTCATGACTTCATTAGGAATTTTTATCTCCTTCATCGTATTGTTTCTGGTAACTTCCTTCCTGGTTTACACAGCTATAAATTACTTCAAACCAATTGGTTTTGAATATAAAAATGTTTGGAAGATCACCATGGATTGGAAAGATTCCACCCAGGAAGAAAAGTTGGAAGTATTCCGACAAATAGAGAACACGCTTAAAAGTGCTCCAGAAATTGAAAATTTTGGATATTCGGTTTCTTATTTATTTGCACCTTCAGTGATGAGTATGCTTGATTTCGAATATGAAGGTTTGGAATTTAGTACAAATCTTCATTCCGGCAGTGATGATCTGAATGAAGTACTGGGAATTAAAATACTGGAAGGAAGATGGTTCGATGAAACTGATAATGCTTCCAACTATCAACCAATTGTAATTAATTACCTGGTTCGAGATGAAGCCTTCCCGAATGAATCAGCTTTGGGAAAAATAGTAAAAATCGGTGAAACCGATTATCAAGTTGTTGGTGTGATCGGTGAATTCCGTAAAGGCGGTCGCTTCACAGGTTCATCCAAGTTGACTTATAGAAGGATCTCACTGGAAAATGGAACTGAGTTTGCTCGTTTTACCAGAGAAGCTCTGGGTAGCCGCATACTTTTAAAAGTTAAGCCAAATACCAGTGTTCAGTTTGAGCAAACTCTTACCAAAAGACTGGAAGAGATCAATCGGGATTGGCAATTCAAAGTAAATCCGCTGGAATCTCTCAAGAAATCTGCTGATACTCAGACCTTGATCTTGCCTGTAATTCTTGCAGTGGTCTGTGGTTTTCTGATCATCAATGTTGGTCTTGGATTATTCGGTGTGATCTGGTACAATACTAATCGACGTAGAGCTGAGATAGGTCTGCGGAGAGCGCTTGGATCAACAGCCAATAATATTCTTAGCCAGATAATCGGGGAAGCTTTGGTTCTTTCGACTTTGGCAATGATCTTTGGAAGCTTCTTCGCTTTACAATTTCCAATTCTGGGATTGCTGCCCATGTTCGATACAAAAGTATATACGATCGCCTATATTATCTCCATCCTGGTCATTTATATTTTAACAAGTTTATGTGCCTGGTATCCCAGCCGGATCGCCGCTTCAATCGAACCGGCAGATGCATTGAGAGATGAGTAATGAAATTAGAAAGAAGCATTGCAGCTCCCCTTCGCAGGGGAGAAAATCGGCTTACCGATCAGAGGGGTTTGGAATTAATAAAAAAATGAAATCTAAGACTGATAATAACGAACCCCCTTCAATTCCCCCTTTCAAGGGGGCTAGAGATTCTTCCCGAGAACAACGTGTAAGAAATGTTAAGCCTTCGCAAAGCTTCGGGTGCGCAAAAAAAGACAATTTAATCAAATTTTAGGAGTTATAATGAGTCTAATTAAATTATTATCAACTGTATTTTTAGTTGCAATACTTTCATCCTGCAGTTATCATTCAAACACATATCCCACGGAGTTGAAAAATCCCGAAATTCTTACGAAAGATTTCCTGGATGGAAGTTCAACAATATCTGTAAGGAATGATGAAATTGAATTTCCGAAATGGAGTTTTCGAATTTTTGGAAAGCGTATTCTTCCTAAACTGAACTCTGAACAAATCCTCTATGTTCGAGATTTGGAACGATTGAGAAAATTGCATAAACATCAGCAAAAGATCTCAAGAATAAGAGCCAGGAACGAAGCAAAAATACAAAAACTAAAAGTAAAGAACGAAACTGAGATTTCAAAGCTTCAGAAAAAAATCGACGAAATAAATAACTTTCCTGATGAAGAAGAAAGTTTCAGTTCCAGTTTTGGAATTGGCTTATATACACATAAATACAAGAAAAAAGGCTTCGATTACATCTATAATGAGAAAACTTTATTCTGGGGCGTAATTAAATGGGGAAAACGAAAAGCGTGATAATGCTTTTCTTTAAAATCATAATCTTCTTAAGCCTGAAGGCTTGACAAACCCTTGTGCGTTTTCAAATTAAACATGGAGGTCTCAAATTGCCTAAGATTTTGATAATTGATGACGATTTTGCAGTAAGAACATCTTTGAGTCTGATCTTGAAGCAGAACGATTTTGATGCTGATACCGCAGAAGGACCTAAGCAGGCAATAGACATTCTGCGCGAAAATAAATTCGATCTTATCGTATTGGACATGAACTTCACGATGGAAACTTCCGGTGAAGAAGGTTTGAAGTTACTGAAAGAGATCAAATCGCTACTTCCAACAATTCCTGTTATTTTGATAACTGCCTGGGGAAGTATAGAATTAGCCGTACAAGGTATGAAACTTGGAGCTCTTGATTTCATCACTAAACCTTGGAATAATGAGCATTTCCTCCAATCTGTTCGCACTACTCTACATCTTTCAGGGCAGATGGGAAAAGCAGAAACACTCTCTCGAAAACAATTAGATGAAATGTATAATTTTGATGATCTAATAGGGCGTGATCCTACTTTTTTGAAAGCTTTAGAAACCATAGGTCGTGTAAGTTCATCAGAAGCATCCGTTTTGATTTTGGGAGAAAGCGGAACAGGGAAAGAACTTTTTGCCGAAGCTATTCATCGTAATAGCGGCCGAAAAAATCAGCCGTTTGTGAAGGTTAATCTGGGTGGTATCTCATCTTCTCTATTTGAAAGTGAAATGTTCGGCCATGTTAAAGGTGCTTTTACCGATGCAAAAAGCAGCCGTATTGGACGTTTTGAAATGGCAAATACAGGCAGCATTTTTCTGGATGAAATCGGCGAACTGGATCTCAGCAGTCAGGTTAAATTACTGCGTGTGCTGCAGGATCGCTGCTTTGAAGTGCTTGGTTCCAGTAAAACAAGGACAGTGGACATTCGAGTTATTTCTGCTACCAATCGTAATTTAAATGAAATGGTAGCCGAGGGTGAATTCCGTGAAGATCTCTTTTACAGGATTAACCTGATCGCTATTTCGATTCCTCCGTTAAGGGATCGTCCTGGAGATATTCCACTTCTGGTAAATCATTTTGTAGAAAAATTGAGAAAAACCTATAAACGACCAAGTTTACGTATCAGTAATTCTGCCATCGAATGGATGAAGAGACTTTCCTGGCCAGGAAATATCCGAGAATTAAAAAACCTGGTGGAAAGAGTAATTCTGGTTTCCAATAAAGATGTGATTGATCTTGAAGATTTTACTACAGAATATCAATCCGGTCCTCAGAAATTTTCTAAAACTTCAATTCCAGAAGTGGGAAGCATGACCCTGAATGAAGTTGAAAAAAATATGATTGTAAATGCTTTGAAGCATTATGACAATAATATTTCTAAAGCTGCCAAATCGCTTGGACTTAGCAGAGCTGCACTTTATCGCCGCATGGAGAAATTCGGGATCTCGTTATGAGAACAATTGAGAATCTAAGGAATTTGCTTGTCACCCAGAGTTACCGGCAATTGCCGGATTTATCGAAGGATATAATTCTAAAATCAATTAAAGCAATTCGATACAATGCTTCGTGTCTATTCAGTGTGGCACTTATCCAATTAAAGAGAATTCTTGAAAGTATTAATAATTCACAAGTTCTGGCAAAAGAATAATTATGAAATTAAGTACTAAATACATTTTATTTGTTACTCTGATTCATATAGTACTCATTATCCTGTCTCTCTTTTTGCTGCAGAATAAAATCTACTTCTTCCTTCTGGCAGAAATTTTCATCATCTGCACAATAGTTATTTCAGTTATTCTCTACCGCCAGCTCATTCGCCCTATCAATACAATTACATCTGGTATTGAATCGATCGAGGATAAAGATTTCAGCATGAAATTCGTTAAAGTCGGTCATTATGAAATGGACAAATTAATCGATGTTTACAATCAGATGATCGACCAGCTACGCATGGAACGTGTTAAACAGCAGGAACAGCATTTCTTCCTGGAAAACTTGATAGAATCAACACCTTCAGGAATCGTTATCCTCGATTTTGATAATCGGATAACTTCTATAAATCCATCGGCAGAAGAATTTTTAGGAAACAAAGCAGAAGTAATGATTGGAAAAACATTTTCTGAGATTCCTGGAAAATTAGCTATTGAGATGAGCAAAATTGAATCTGATGATCCAGTTGTAATCCCGATAAGTGGAATGAAAACTTTCAGATGTCAGAAAGCCAGTTTTGTGGATCAGGGATTCAGCCATAACTTTATCGTAATAGAAGAGTTAACTGAAGAGCTATTGAAAACAGAAAGAGCTGCCTACGAAAAGGTTATCCGCATGATGTCTCATGAAATCAATAACTCTATCGGTGCTGTAAATTCAATCCTGAATTCCAGTTTAAATTACCAGAATCAAATTGAAGAAAAAGATAGAACCAATTTTGTTGAAGCGATGGAAGTTGCAATCCAACGAAATGAACATTTAAATAAATTCATGCGGAATTTTGCTGATATTGTACGCATTCCACAACCTAAGAAAACTAAGATTGATCTGCATGAGTTATTAAAGTCAGTACAAATGTTAATCTCTTCACAGATAAATAAAAAAGAAATCGATTGGAAATGGGAACTTGCGGAAAATAAATTTTTAACTGATTTAGATGTTCATCAGATAGAACAAGTGCTGGTAAATATTCTCAAGAATGCGATTGAAGCTATAACCCAGAAAGGAGAAATTATTATTCGCACCGAAGATCATCCCAAAAAACGACTTCTGATCTTAAACAATGGTGATAAAATATCAGAGGAAATTCAGCAGAGATTGTTCACTCCTTTCTT
>QMNP01000020.1 GCA_003647825.1 Candidatus Cloacimonadota bacterium | reverse complement strand
GGTAACTCAAAGCTCCGGCTTTGAAATTATTTCTTGTTCACATCATTTTTCGCAAACAGGATGTTTGCGTTACTGGTAACTCAAAGCTCCTGCTTTGAAATTATTAACTATTTTATATTTCCAATTATTGTAATGATCTATCAAACCTGCTTTCACAGGATTGTTCAAAATGTAATCTTTTATTCTTTCATAATCTTCATTATCTCGAATATAATGATCATAATTTTCATGATGCCAGAATTGTCCACTTCTATGTAATATTTTGTTACATTCATTAGCTGTAAAACTCTTGTGTTCTTTCATGATTTTCGATAGTGAAATTGGTTTGTTTGAACTGATTAATGGTTTAATTACAATGTGAACATGATTAGGCATAATTATTGCTAAATAAAGATCGTAAAGTTTACCGTCATTATAATTCAAGGATTCCATAACAATTCGAGCTATTTGAGTTTGTCGTAGATGCTGTGGTGAAGACTTTGAATTATCTAAAAAATTATCCTCAATTTCATATAAATATTGATTGCAGATCTTCTTTAATTTAATCTGTTCAATTTCATTAACTTTCACTAACTTTGAATCAAAAATCTTACGAAGTTCAGCTAATTTATTCAAAACATCTCTTGGTAAATCGAATGCTAATCGATATGTAATAAAGAAGATTCCATCTATAGGTTGTAGATGTGGGAGATTACGCCTGTAGAAGTATTTGTACTTAAGTTTGTCCTTTGCCATTTAAACACTCTTTATCGCAAACAAGGATGTTTGCGTTACTGGTAACTCAAAGCTCCGGCTTTGAAATTATTTCTTGTTCACATCATTTATCGCAAACAAGGATGTTTGCGTTACGAACTTATGTATTCCAGTACCTTTGGTAGAATATTTCTAAATGCTCTACCTCTGTGACTGATCTTCTCTTTTTCTGTTTGGGTCATTTCACCAAATGTTTTTCCCGTTTCTACTGCTTTAAAGATCGCATCGTAGCCGAAACCGCCAGTTCCAATTTCTTTGGTTGTAATTTCACCGTCAACTTTTCCTTCTGCTGTAGTGATTATTCCAGTTGGTGAAGCAAATGCTACTACAGTTCTGAACTGTGCTACACGATTGTCTTTGCCATTCATTTCTTTAAGCATCTTATCACGATTATCTTTATAGCTGCAATTTTCTCCAGCATAACGAGCTGCATAAACTCCTGGGGCTCCATCCAAAGCATCAACGAATAATCCCGTGTCATCAGCCAAAGTTAGCAAACCAGACAAAGCGGCACACTCTTCAGCTTTTTTAATAGCATTTCCTTTTATGGTGTCTCTATCTTCGATCACGTCAGGCATACCTGGAATGTCAAAGGCAGAAATAATTTCCAGATCAAGGTCTTTCAAGATTTCCCTGATCTCGATGATTTTATCTTTGTTGCGGGTTGCGATAAGAAGTTTCATTTTCTATCCAGTTTTCCAACCCACTTCTTGATTCTTTTCAGAATATTCTTATCCAAAAAGTTTTCTGCAGCTGATGTTACTTTCTGCAGCAGTTCCAGCACATCCTGTTGTCCGCTCCAGTTATCCAGCAGAACCTGTTTATCCAGATCATTCAGTATTATATTTAATCCGAATACGACCAAAACAACGTCATCCATATAGCCTATAACAGGAATGAAATCTGGTATGATATCTATTGGGGAAATTACATAGGCAATTATTCCTCCAGCTAGAACTTTTTGTGAAGTGTTTACTCGTTTATCGATTGCCAGCCTGCAAAGTAGAATAAAGAAATCAGGTAAGGCAAGCACATATTCGGCAAATTTTCCTACATCTTTTCCTGCTTTTTTGTTGGTGAAAGATAAAATCTTTTCTCTTAGTTTCTCATAATACTGCATTCGTTTTTTGCTGATCTGTTCCTTCTCTTCCTCGTTTACGATTTCTGCATCGACAACGATTTCTTCTTTTTCATTCGGCATTTATTTCCTCCAATAATTTATTTAATCTACATATCTATATAATGTTACAGGAACTGTATCAGAGACTCCAGCACCCAGAATTAATACTTCAATGTTATATGTGACTTGACCAGGAATCGGAGGAGGAGGTGGGCATTCATATTTCTGGAAACTGTACTGTTTATAAAGTAATCCACTTTGTCCATTTTCAACTCCGGTTATTCCGATATAAGGATCAATTCCACCAATTGGCATCCCTGCTGGACATGAGAAATATACAGTCTGTCCATTGATAGGATTATTCTGACCATCTAATACCAGTACACGAATAGTAGTTTCTTTTGGTCCGGTATTAGATCCTTGAATCCAGTCAAGATGAGATGGTGTTGCAACAAGATCAACCTGTCCAAATTGTAAAGGTGCAGTTACTAAAACTTCTTCAACAAGTGTACTTGTAGCACCACTTACTTCTACATATATAAGCAGGCTATCATTTGTATGAGAGCCTTCATAATTCAAAACAGTAAAAGCAACACCTTCTAATGAATCACCATTTGCATTTTCGTTACCCACATAAGCTTCTGCTTCTAATGTAGCCCAATCAGGGTTAGTTCCTGGGAATTGGGGATCTTCAACAGAAAACCATACAGCTGTGTTGTAATTAACCGGGTTTCCCCAGGCATCATTAATAATAGCAGCTACTTCGATCTGCCATACACCTCCACCCATATCAATTCCTGAATCAATACCACCAATAACAATTTCAATGTTATCCGGTGGACCAGAATGAAAAACAATGTTCGATTTAATTACAGAGATCCTATTATTTTGTAAATTATATACATATGTTTCAATAGCAGCTGTACCAGCTACAGTACCAGGATTTAATGTTACCACTGCTACACCATTTTCAGATTGCACCGAAAGAGAATCATCTGTTCCAAATAAAGTGTAATTAATATTAATTCCATCCGGTCCGTGAATAATTTTAAACCAGACAGTATAATCTCTTACAACTAAATTCATGTTTTCATCATAAAGAGTTGCTATCAGAGTCTTAGAGATAGAATTATTTTGTGCAACTTCTAAAGTAATTATTTCAACATCATTATAATAAAAATAGATCTCACCTTCAATGGAATCGGAGAACTCATCTCCAATAAAAGCTTTAACACGATAAGTGTAATCTTCTATTTCTATCAAATCTTCATCAATAAACATTGAAGAATTAGCATCTAATATCTGAAAATTCTCTTCCCAGGCATTATCCCCTATTTTGCGATCAATGCAAAAACCTTCTTCAGCAGAACTATTATCATTCCAAGAAAGTATGATGCTGAGATCTTCAATTTGATGTAATACTAAATTGGAAGGAGCAGCCAGAGTGTCTTGATCACGAAACTGGATTGATGATTCGATGAATTCGGATTCTTCAAACGAATTATAAGACGAGATTCTGTATTGATACTCTCCAAATACTGTTAGGTTAGTATCGAGATAACCTGTTGCACCTTCTCCCACGATCTGATAATTAAATTCCCAGGCATTTATATCAACTTTTCTATCAATTTCAAAACCTGTTTCATTATCACTTTCATCTTCCCAAAGTAGTAAAATACTTGAATTATCGAGTTGCTGCAAAACCAAATCTGATGGTTTCTTTAATCCTTCTTCCTCAGGTGATGTAGAAGTATCTGTGCAGGATAAGAAGATAAAAATACTCAAAGCAAATGTAATAAGCAATCTCATAACTCTTTCCTCCAAAATAAACAATTTGTTAAATACAATATCATTTTCCTTAAATACTTAACAATAATAATTATGTCCAGAAAATTTATTAAATGTGATTGAGAGATAAAAAATGCGGAAATTAAATAAATTCAGATTTCCGCATTTTACAAGCTAGATTTATTATTAAGTTATTTCTTACACTTTTCAGCTGAACCATTTACAATAGCTGATAGCTCAGTTTTTCCTATGTTTCTACTACTTGCAGATTCAACAGCAAAATCGTCCACCATTAAAAAGAAAGCATCAGCAGATACACACTGAACAGCAATATATATTGATTGACCTGTATATTCAGAAAGGTCATAAGTATACTCCGTCCAAGCTGTTGGCGCTTCTGTATATGAACTGCCGGATATAATAGTGAAATCGTCTGGATCTGTTCCATTAGTAGAAACTGCAACATTGAAACGCTCCAGACCATATTGATCTGTGAATGATTTTGCCCAGAAAGTTACAGAATTATTTACATCCATCATTAATTGAGGAGTTATCAGCCAATCATTGTTTAAGTATGTAGGTTCTGCTGAAGAAAAACAAGCAGCATATTTTTGTCCTGTGTGTGGATCAGCATTAGCAAGAGAAGGAGTTGTCTGAGAAGGATTGAAAATAATAAAGGCTTGAGGATCATATGCATTTGGCCAATTTGTACCTTCTACAGCATACGTTCCTGAACCATCAATATCGAGATTTATCCAGGGAGAGAATTCTATAGCAAAATCATCATATGCTTCAAATCCATCCTGGAAAACCCCTGAAAACTCTGCAACTTCGATATAATCTATTTTAGTTTCAGTAGAAGATTGAGCTCCTGATGAAACAGTTAAACTTACTGTATAAAGTCCAACTTCGTTAAATGTAACAATTGGATCAGATTCGTTAGATGTTTCTCCATTACCAAAATCCCAAGACCAGGAATCATAATTGCCTGTAGAAAGATCTGTAAATGAGACAACTAAAGGTGTATAACCAAAAAGTGGAGTTCCGCTAAAATCTGCCTGAAGAATATTAGGTATAGTTGATACATCTACTGGATTTGAATAGGAAGAATAAAAGTTACTTATATATGCATTCACTTTATAGCTATATAGATATCCTTCTTCAATTGTTGCATCTGTATAAAGAGTGTCATTACTTGTAACTGTGGCAATAACAGAATAATCTCCATTATCAATTTTTCTTTCTATCGAAAATCCATCTTCTCCATTAGAATTATCAGTCCATTCCAGATATACTGCATCAGTATAAGAAGCTGTAAGTTGTGTCGGAGCGGGGAAACTAATCGGTGATTGAGTTACAACAGATTCAGAGATATCATCATCTTCAAAAGAATACACCTTATAATAAACTGTTGTCCATGTTTGCCTTGCAGCAATATCGTCCAGATACATATCAGCATTTTCTGGAAGTTCGGTTAGCTCTACCCAAGAGCCTTCATCAAATTTTCTTTCAAGCTTGTATCCATCCTCGTTGTCGCTGTTATCATTCCAGGTTATTTGAAATTCTGTGATACTAATTTCGCTAATAACAACTTGAGTTGGAGGAAGCAATAACACATCCGACGATGTTGATTCGGAACAATTCGTTAATAAGAATGCAGCAAATACCAGTAATAATAGAAATGATTTTTTTTTCATTTTAAACTCCTTGTTTTTGTTTTAATAAAAAATATGAAATTAAAATTCAGACGAAACTCTGGAAGAAATTCCGCCCGAAATAACTATTTTAAACCAGCGAGAAGTTCTCTGGTTTTGATTACTTTCGTCTCGATCTCATTGAATTTCTCTTTTTCTTTTTCAACGATCTTCTCTGGTGCATTATCTACAAACTTCTTATTATTTAATTTACCTGAGATTACTTTTAGCTCTTTTTCCAACTTGGCAAGTTGTTTTTCCAGTTTGGAACGTTCCGCTTCCAGATCGATCAAACCTTCCAATGGAAGATAAATCTCGATATCTTGCACAACCGCTGCAATAGATGAATGTGGCTTTTGTAAATTTGCAGCAATATTCAATTCTGAAACCCTTGCTAATTTCAAAAAATAGTTTTTATATTTTTCTATTAAACCAATTTGTTTGTCCGATGCTACATTTATGGAAATTGCTACTTCTTTACCAGGAGATAAGTTAACCTGTTTTCTCAAATTTCGAGTTCCAGTAATAGCATCCTGGATAAGCTGCATATCTTTATCGATCTTTGTATTGATCATCTCTTCATTTTTCTTTGGAAAATCTGCAATGATAATAGATTTTTCCTGCATTGGGAAATAATGTTTTATTCCCTGCCAGATTTCTTCAGCAATATGCGGCATTATCGGCTGCAAAAGACGCATTGAAGTCTGGAAAACATCTAGAAGAATATATTTAGCTGTTAATTGACCTGCTTTGTCTTCATCATTATAAATGCGATCTTTAGAAAGTTCCAGATACCAACTGCAGAACTCTTTCCAAATGAAATCCATTAAGGCTGATGATGCATCATTCATACGAAGATTTTCGTATTCACTTGTTACGTCTGCGATAACTTGATTTAATCGGCTGTATATCCACTTATCAGCTAATTCCAGTTTCAGTTTCTCTCTCTTTGGAAGTCCTTCGATCTTCTCAACATTCATCATCATAAAACGGTAAGCATTCCAGATCTTATTGGCGAAATTTCGACCGATCTCCAAAATTGATGCTGAATAATAACTGTCCTGTCCTTTTGGTGTATTGAAGATCATGCTGAAACGAAGGGCATCGGCGCCAACTTCTTCTATAATATGGATAGGATCGGGAGAATTTCCCAGAGATTTACTCATCTTTATTCCATGCTCATCTAAGACCATACCGTGCAAGAGAACTGTATCAAAAGGAATTTTATTCTGGAATTCCAAAGTTGCCATTATCATGCGTGCTACCCAGAGATAAATTATTCCCGGTGCCGTTATCAGTAGATTTGTGGGAAGAAAATATTCCAGTTCTTCAGTGTTTTTGGGCCAGCCCATTGTGCTGAAAGGCCATAACCAGCTGCTGAACCAGGTATCCAATACGTCTTCATCCTGTCGGAATTTGTCATTTCCGCATTTAGAACATTTATCCGGCATTTCTTTGGCTACGATCATTTCATTACATTCTTCACAGTAATAGGCTGGAATACGGTGTCCCCACCAGATCTGACGGGAAATGCACCAGTCTCGAACGTTCTCCATCCAGTGATAGTAAACCTTTGTCCAGCGTTCCGGCTGGAATTTAACTCTACCGTCTTTAACAACTTTGATGGCAGGCTTAGCCAAAGGCTGCATTTTAACGAACCACTGATCAGAAAGATAAGGTTCTATTACGGTATCACAACGATAACATTGTCCTACCGAGTGATCATGATCTTCGATCTTTTCCAGCAGATCCTGATCTTTCAGCATTTTAACAATTTTATCTCTACATTCAAATCTATTCAAACCTGTAAAATCGTTTCCTGCAGCTTCATTCATAACGCCATGTTCATCCATAATAATTATCTGTTCCAGGTTATGACGCATTCCAACTTCATAATCGTTTGGATCGTGAGCGGGAGTAATTTTAACGAAACCGCTGCCGAATTCTTTATCCACATATTCATCTGCAATTACAGGGATCTCACGGTCGGTAAGAGGAAGCTTAACCATTTTCCCAATCAGATGTTTATATCGTTCATCTTCTGGATGAATAGCTACTGCTGTATCACCCAGCATTGTTTCCGGTCGTGTTGTGGCAACAGAAAGAGATCCGCTTCCATCTGAAAATGGATAGCGAATATGCCACATATGACCCTTTTCATCTTCGTATTCAACTTCATCATTCGCCAGGGCAGTTACACAGCGTGGACACCAGTTGATGATCCGCTTCCCTTTATAGATCAAATCTTTTTCATACAAGCTTATAAATACTTCTTTAACAGAATCTGAAAGACCTTTATCCATTGTAAAACGCTGTTTAGTCCAATCGCAGGAACAACCAAGCTGCTTAAGTTGCTCAATAATTCGTCCGCCCTTTTGTTCTTTCCATTTCCAAACGCGACTTACCAGCTCTTCCCTGCCTATGTCATGGCGAGTTTTACCTTCTTTTGCCAACTCTTTTTCTACAACGTTCTGGGTAGCAATACCGGCATGATCTACTCCAGGGATCCAAAGTGTGGGAATTCCTGTCATGCGCTTGTAGCGGATCATTACATCCTGAAGGGTGTTATTTAAAACGTGACCCATATGTAAAATACCAGTAACATTTGGTGGTGGTATTAATATCGTGTACGGTTTTTTTGTTTTATCAATTTCCGGTGTGAAATAACCATTCTCCAACCAGAATTTATACCATTTCTTCTCAATCTTTTGAGGTTCGTAATTTTTATTTATTTCCATTTCTTAATCCTTTTAGCCGCTAAGAACACCAAGAAACACTAAGGTTTTCGTTTAATGTCTTAGCTGCTGGAACACAAAATCCACGAAGATTTGTGTTCATATTATTAAGCTGTATAAGTGACATATTTCTAATCAAAAAACAAAATATTATCAAACAGCTATTTATATGTTTTAGAAAAAGATACATATTACGTTCTAATGTATCTTCTCCATTCCAGTTTTCCACGACTTCCAAAATTTATAAGCACCCCAACCTGCATACCTGTTGCTTTCAGGTAATTCAAAAGTTGGGCAGCTTCAACATTGGTTATTTTAGGAATGCACTTGAATTCAACTATAATTTTATCATAGCCTACATAGTCTGCGATAAATTGTTTTTCAAGTTTATTACCCTTAAAATAAACTGGGATTTTAACTTGCGTATCAAATGGAATATCTCGATCAGTAGAAACAATTTTCATTGCTTCTTCATAAACTGATTCCAAATATCCATTTCCCAGTTCTTTGTGCACTTCTATGGCTGCTCCCACAATTTTATAGACTTCATCTTTATACAAAAGAGCTGTTGCTTTTCTTAGCGAACCTTCGTGTTCTTCGCGGCTAAGTATCTTCACTTTGTCCAGGAAAGCAACATGCGAAGGGAACACAATTTCCGGTAATTTATCAAGAGCCACGAACCGTGCTTCGACAGCGTCATCACCTGCACGAAGCTCACCTCCGATGATCTTCATAAGAAAACCAAACGAAATAACTTTTTCATAGATTGGAGAATAATCCGAGAAATAACCCAGGAATCGTTCAACTTGACCTTCCAGACCGGTTTCTTCCCACATCTCATCAACAGCACATTCTTCGGGATTCTGATCAATTTCGATGTAACCGCTGGGAAGTGCCCATCCACCTGCATTAGGTTCGAACTTTCGTTTAATAACAACTACCTCGTTATCATCATTTAAAATTACACAAGCTGAAGCCGGTATTGGATTTTTATAATAAGTAAATCCGCAATTAGGGCATTTAGGCCGCAGTTTTTCTTCATGATCATCTTTTAATTCCAGCTTGCTGCCGCATTGCTGGCAATAATCAATTCCTTCGTATGATTCGGCGTTAATACTCATTTAATAATTCCTCTAATTTATTCGAATTCAAAAAAATGGGACGGTTTATGATGTCAAATAGTTTGTGGGGGAAGAATTTGCTGGACTCGACTTAAGAATTCGGCATTCTTATATTTTTCTTGCGAAAACTTGAGTTGAGAACAGACTATATAAGAAGAAGAAGCTTTGGATGTTATTGCATTCCCAACTGGAAAGTTAGAAACGAGAAAGTAGATTCTTCGTCGAATGCATATGTAAGTTCATCCTCAGAAAGACAAAATCAACATTCATCTTGCTATTCTACGTTTCCCCTTTCAGGCATAGCATCAATATAATTCTTGAAATGATCGCTTTGCACGAGACTTCACTAAGGGAAATTGTAACCGCTTCTAACTCCACCATTTTATGAAGCTGCGATAAAAGACTCGTATCAATGTGGGAATATCCATCAGCATATTTGTGTAGGAAGCATTTGCTAAAGGGCAGTAGCACTCTTTGTTGATAATCGTTTTACGTTCTTTTTGTGCTCTTCTGCCAAACCAGATCCGCTTAAAATCATAATCATGATTCCGAAGATTTCCCAACGAATTTGCTTTTATACAGCAGCTCCAAATATCACCATCGGGGGAAATCTGAGCAGATGCTATACCGGAATAACATGGAATAACCTGCTTCTTATCGCGCAAAATAGATTTTACAAGATTATAATATTCTATGCGGAAACCTTGAGTAATCTTATTCATACCTTTAAATTTTCCATTTTTAATCCGGTGTATCAGAAAATCAATAGCAGATCGATATGAAAGCTGGTCCGGCGTAATATCTGAATTCATTGTGTCCAGTTCGTTCCGTTCTTCCGCTATTTCAGTTATGTAGGAATCAGGATTCTTCTCCATCAATGTATTTGCTATGTAACTAAAATCTTTTACATTAAATTTCGAAATTACAGTATGAATTCCAATTGAAAGATTTTTCTTTTTCAATTTCTTTAATTTATTATAAGTATTTACAACTTTTTTATAATTTCCTGGAATCTGCCTGATCTTATCATGCTGCTCTTCAATTCCATCAATAGATAAATTAATGATAATTTGTGTTTTAGGACAATTATCTGTTATTTGATCAACGAATTTAACAATTTGATTTGTAAGGATACCATTAGAAGGAATATTCAAAATTGCCGGATGTGAATTACGGTAAATTACTTTGCAGATTTCTGGTAGATCTTTGCGTAAGAATGGCTCTCCCCCGCTTATCGTTACCCAGTAAGGAGCTTTTCCAATTTTGCTGAATGTATACTCAATTTCTGAAACAGATAGATTTTTAGCTTCCTTTTTCCAGATATTGCAGGTTTTACAACGTGAATTACAGGTATATAGCAGACTTAAAGTGTAGTTCATAGGCATAATTCGAGGGAAACCGAATTTGCGATTCATCTTGTATAACAGTATTTTAGGAAGAATTTCTAACATATTATTCTCTATTAAGATTTTTAGTGGAATCAGCAATATCCCATTTAAAAGGATTTTTCTTTTTTATTTTAAAATCATACCAGCCCAGAAAGCGACTCCAGATCTCAACGAGTGCGGTTAATTTAAGAAATACAATTTTTCCAGGACTTTTCGTGAACTCTTTCCAAGCTAACTTCAACAGCAATCCGGAATCTTGAGAAATAACTTCATATTTTTGAAATTCCTTTAACCAGAGATGCCCTGTTTCAATGCGTCTTCGCTGTTTAATAAAATCTTTAATATTTTCTGGTCCTTTATTATAAACGATTGCATCAGGAATATAGCGCAGTTCCAAACCAGCCTCTTTTATAATTGCTTCAATACTGGCTTCATCTACTGCACTTTCCGGTGGAATCTCATCGAATATTCGCCTGAAAGCTACCATCTCTCCCAATTTAGGAGAAACCATGGCCATTTCATGATGCAGGTTCCAGAGAAGATTTACAGCATAGCCAACGAAAGTAGAAGGATCATTTTCCGGAGTTGGCCTGCCACCGGTCATTCCTACTTTAGGATCAAGGAAGGGAGAAACCATTTTTTCTACTGTATCTTCTGCCGGAATCGTATCTCCGCTTTCAATAACTAAAACATCAGATGCAGATGCTTTTATGAACTTATTGATAGCTGAGGATTTGCCACCTCTTTCTGCTTCAGTTATTAGTGTAATATGGTCGTGTTTTGATTCATAGCTACGGACTATATCATCTGTACCATCCGTACAGGCACTGGAAACAACTATAATTTCTTCAATTGTAACTTCTTTTAATTTTTGAAATAAAAGGCTTTCTAATAATTTGCCAATATTGGCGGCTTCATTATAAACAATTACACCAATACTGCATTTAAGTGTATTCATGGTGAAATTCCTATTTTAGATCGTCAGCTATCGAATTTAATATTCCATTAACGAATTTACTGGAACTATCTGAACAGAATTTTTTAGCAATTTCGATTGCTTCATTCATTATTATTGCTGGTGCAGTAGCTGTGAACATCATTTCATAGACTGCAATTCGCAGCACAGCTTTATCCAGGTCAGCTATTTTATTCACTTTCCAATTGGTGGAATGTTCAGCTATTTTTTTATCAATCTCATCAATGCGATGAATTGTATTTCTTACAATTTCCAGAGCGAATTCATAAATCTTGCTATCGGCTTGTATATCTTTTGCATTGGTAATTTCCTGCAATTTTCCCAGGAAAATATGTTCTAAATCTGTATGTTGATGATCTGTAAATTCGATGGCATATAATGTTTGCAATGCGATTTCCCGCCCTTTGCGTCTGATCCCCATTTATATCTCCAATTATTAATTATCTTATTTAGGTCAGGAAAAATAGCTTCTTCTTATAAGCAAGATATTTTTAACTGATTTTGATACGATTCTAAAGCCATTTGAAATTTACTCCGTTTTATGTTTGACAATAAAATGAATAAAAGTAAAAGAAAACATAGATGAATTGATAAAAATTAGGAGCTTATATGAATAAAAAAATCTTTGTATTGGATACCAATGTGCTTATTCATAATCCCCAGAGCATGTTTTCGTTTGATGAAAATGATGTTGTAATCCCAATCACAGTTATTGAAGAAGTAGATAACTTTAAGAAAAGCGTAGATGAAAAAGGACGAAATGCGAGACAGATCGGCCGTTTCCTGGATGAACTGCGTGGAAAAGGCAGTTTAAGAAAAGGCGTAGCAACAGAAAATGGCGGAACAATCAAAGTTGTTCTTAGCCGCAAGGTATCTGATACTGCCAGCGATATTTTGATCACAGATACAAATGACAATTTAATAATAGGTACAGCTCTATATATAAAAGAACAGAATCCCAAAATTCCTGTGATCCTGATTTCTAAAGATGCAAATGTTCGAATAAAAGCAGACGCTGTAGGATTGGAAGCAGCAAATTTTGAAACAGATAAGATAAATTTTTCGGAACTTTACAGCGGTTACATGAAGCTGATCTTAGATGATGAAACTATTGCGGAATTTGAAGAAAAGAAATTTCTTTTAAATGATTTTGGGGAGATCTATCCAAATCAATTCGTGCTTCTCTGCAAGAGTGAGGAAGATGAAGATGGTATTATTGCCAGATATTCTGTAGAAAATAACACTATCTATCCTCTAAAATATTATCAGGGTCAGGAACTTTTTGGAATAACTTCCAGAAATATTGAGCAAACTATGTCTTTTGATCTGCTTATGGATCCTGAAGTAAAGTTAGTGAGCCTGGTGGGAAAAGCTGGAACTGGAAAAACTCTTATCGCTTTAGCAGCAGGTTTAAACCAGGTTGTCGAGGAAAACCGCTATACCAGATTAGTAGTCTCAAGACCGGTATCACCTTTGGGAAAAGATATTGGATTTCTACCTGGAACTAAAGCAGAAAAATTCAATCCCTGGATGCAGCCGAT
>QMNP01000019.1 GCA_003647825.1 Candidatus Cloacimonadota bacterium | reverse complement strand
TCACTTTTGACTGCTATCCAACAACCTCTGATCCAAAATACGCTACAAGTCAGCAATTTTGTCGAATGTATGCACGAGAAAAAGGGATAAAAGTTTATGATGTAAATTCCGGTATTGGAACGCATCTTGTAATAGATAAAGGATTAGCAACTCCCGGGTGTACTTTTATTTCCACAGATTCTCACGCTAATATTTTAGGTTCAATTGGTGCTTTCGGACAGGGAATGGGAGATCAGGACATTGCTGCAGCCTGGGCAAGTGGAAAAAGCTGGTTTAAAGTTCCGAAATCAGTTAAATTAACTTTCACAGGCAAACGTCCCCGAAATATCTATGCCAAAGATATTGTGCTGAACTTGCTGAATAAGTTTGGAGCTAATACACTTCTTGGTTACGCTGTAGAATTGTATGGTGAAGAAGTCGAGAAACTCACTTTAGATGAAAGGATCACAATCTCGTCAATGGCAACAGAGATGGGAGCAATAATTGTACTTATTACTCCTTCGGATGCTGTGATGGAATACTGCGAAACTCGTTCAGGGAAGAAACTTACGAAAGTTGAAGCAGATAAAGATGCTGTTTACGATCAGGAACTGGAATTGGATATTTCCAAATTTGTGCCAATGGTGTCGCGTCCGGGTCATCCTGATGATTCCGTAAGTATTGATGAAGTCTTCCAGACAAAGATCGATTCCGGTTTTATTGGAAGTTGTACAAATGGCAGAATCGAGGATATGCGGGAAGTTGCAAAAATTCTGAAAGGAAAGAAAACAGCTCCCGGAGTTATTTTGAAAATAGTTCCTTCCACAGATGAAGTTTGGAATCAATGTTTGGAAGAAGGAATAATTGATATTTTTAAAAGTGCTGGAGCCTTAATTGGAAATGCAGGTTGTGCAGGTTGTGCCGCCGGGCAGATCGGGCAAAACGGACCCGGAGAAGTAACGATAAGCACAGGAAATAGAAACTTTGCAGGTAAACAGGGAAAGGGGAAAGTTTTTCTTGGCTCTCCAGCAGAAGTAGCAGCCTCAACAATCGCAGGTTATGTTACATCTCCAGATAAAATTCCGGAAAAGCCGGCAGAATTTAAAACTACAGAAAAAATTGAAAAAGCAGAAGTTTCCAAGAAAGAAAAAGCAGTTTCAGAAAAATCTACTATTATAGAAGGAAAAGTCTGGTTGATCGATAAAGATGATATAGATACCGATATGATCTTCCATAATCGTTATCTTACTATCACTGACATCAATGAAATGGGACAATATACATTCGATAATCTGGAAGGTTGGAAAGACTTTGCCTCAAAGGCAGAATCCGGAGATATCGTTATCACAGGAAAGAATTTTGGTGCTGGAAGTTCGCGTCAGCAAGCTGTAGATTGTTTTAAATCGCTTGGTGTTCAACTAATTTTGGCTGAATCTTTTGGTGCAATTTATGAGCGAAATGCCATTAATGCTGCCTTTCCAATTTTAACTTATACTAATATTGATGAGCTGCAGCTCAAACAAAGAGATAAAGTGAAAATCGATATTGAAAATGGAATAATTGAAAATCTGGAAAATGGCAAGAAAGTTGAGATCAGTAAATTCTTTGATGTTCAGATGGAAATTTATCTGAGAGATGGATTGCTTAGTTAATTTGAAATTTGAAATGAGGAATTTGAAATTGACGGAATAAACAAATGAATAAATATAGGATATACATAGATGAAACAGGGAATTCTGATCTGAACAGTTCAGCTAATCTCAATCATCGTTTTCTTACATTAACGGGCGTGATTATTTCTTTGAATTATGTCAGAGAAGTTTTGCATCCTGAAATGGAAGAGATTAAAAACAATATTCTTGGTCAACATCCGGATGATCCGATAATTTTTCATCGAAAAGAAATTGTTAACAAGAAACATCCTTTCGAAAAACTTCGCGATCCTGAGATAGAACAACTTTTTAATAAAACCATTTTAGAAAAATTATCTAAATGGAATTATAAAATAATTACTATCTTAATTGATAAAAAAGAACATAAAGAAATTTATCAAATTTGGAAATATGATCCTTATCATTATTGTTTAGCTATACTAATGGAAAGGTATCTATTCCATTTAGAAGATAATGATGTCCAAGGTGATGTTCTAATTGAATCCCGTGGAGGGAAAGAAGACATCCGACTAAAAAAATCATTTTCGCACTTGTATCATAACGGAACTGAATATATTGAATCCTTAAAATTCCATAAATATCTTACTTCAAAACAAATAAAAGTTAAACCTAAAATTGCTAATATCGATGGATTGCAGTTGGCTGATCTCATTGCGCATCCATCCAGAAGACAGTTTCTGTTGCACTTAGATTTTCAGAAAAAGACAAAAGAAGTTTTTGGGGATAAAATTATTGAAGTAATTCAATCTAAGTATTACAAAAAAGGTAATAAACTTTTTGGATATGGTATGAAAAAATTGCCATAAAAAACCCCCTTGCGGGGGCAATGGCTTTCGCCATCCACCTCCAGATAACTGGATTGGTTCCGATAATAATAATAATAATTTTTTGTCAAATAATATTTTAGGAGGTTCTTAGATGAACGGAAAGACTTTTGTAGAAAAAATACTGGGTGCAGAAACTGGTGCTATAGTTTTTCGTAAACCGGATATTGTTCTAACACACGATAATACTGCCAGTATCAAGAATACGTTCAATAAAATGGGCGGTGTAAAAGTTGCCGATCCTGATCAGCTTCTGGTTGTTCTCGATCACAATGCGCCACCAACAAATGCCAAACTGGCGAATCAGTATCAAACGATCCGTGATTTTGTAAAAAATCAGGGAATTAAGAAATTCCACGATGTAGGAGAAGGAATCTGTCATCAAATGATGAGCTATCATGCAAAACCTGCCATGATCATTGTGGGAAGTGACAGTCATACTTGTACAGCCGGTGCTTTCAATGCTCTTGCTGCTGGAATCGATAGAACTGAATCTGCAGGAATTTGGAAGCGAGGAGAAACTTGGTTCCGTGTTCCCGAATCAATGAAGATCACTCTAAATGGGAAACTTCAGCCCGGAGTTTATGCTAAAGACATTTCGCTTTGGATCATCGGTATGATCGGTTCTGCTGGAGCAAATTATATGAGCATTGAGTTTCATGGTGAAGGTGTGAAAACCCTCTCAATTTCGCAAAGAATGACTCTTTCTAATCTTGCTTCGGAAATGGGTGCTAAAAATGCAGTTTTTCCACCTGATGAAGTTCTGGAAGATTTTCTTGGAGAAAAAATTGTGAACGGCATTTGGGCTGATGCAGATGCAAAATATGAACGAGAAATTGAGATCAATTTAAATGAGATATTTCCGCTTGTAGCAGCTCCTCATCATGTGGATAACGTGAAAGCTGTTTCCGAAGTTCAGGGAACAAAGCTGAATCAGGGACTCATTGGAACCTGTACAAATGGACGTTTGGAAGATATCCGCATCGCTGCAGAAATCTTGGATGGAAAGAAGGTTGCCGACGGTTTCCAACTTTTGGTGATTCCAGCTTCCAAAGAAATTTATCTGCAAATGATCGAAGAAGGTTTAACCACCAAACTCATGAACGCAGGCGCCAGTGTACTGGCAGTTTCCTGCGGACCATGTCTGGGAACAGGACAAGGAATTCCTGCTGATGGTTACACTGTAATTTCCACTGCTAATCGTAATTTCAAAGGCCGCATGGGAAACAAAGAAGCTCAGATATATCTGGCTTCTCCTGCCTGCGTAGCTTACAGTGCAATCACCGGAGAGATCACAGATCCGCGTGGAAAAGCTTTTGCAGATAAATATCCATATCCAAAAGCACAAAGCACAACCGTGGATATCCAGCCAGATGACAATAGAAGAGCAGAAACAACTTGGAATTACGCTGATGTAGATAATCTGAATACTGACCAGATGTTTGCCGGAAATCTCACATATCAAGTTCTTAGCTCCGATCCTGAGGCTATCATGCCATATCTGTTTGTAGATTTCGATGAAAATTTCACAAAAAAAGTGCAAGCTGGTGATGTAGTTATCGCTGGAGAAAACTTCGGCTGCGGCAGCTCTCGAGAACATCCTGCTGTTGGGTTGGCTCACGCCGGAGTAAAAGCAGTTATTGTTAAATCTGTTAATCGTATTTTCTACCGCTCATCAGTAAATCAAGGTCTTCCAATTATTGTATTACCGGAAGTTGTAGATGCATACAACCAAGGTGACAAAGTTGAAGTTAGTTTGGAAAATGGATTCGTGAGGATTAACGAAAATGAATTTAAATTTGCTCCACTTCCAAAAGAATTGATGGCGATCTTCGAGAAGAAAGGTTTGATAAACTGGGTAAAGGAGAATTAGATTTGCCGAAAAATACGCTAAAACGCAAAAGACAAAAACCTTGTGAATTATGTATCGGCTTGGTTACAAACGATGCTGGAACTCTTTCTGCTAACCAATGGTTATCGAACATCTTGCTTTTCTCGACCTTCGCAATGGTTCTGTTAAATACCAATCTTCCATAATATCTCATTCCTAAACTCCTGTTTGGGAATGAGAAAAAATAGCAAATCCCTGCGAATTTTGTATTGGGCTTCTTGCTTTGCTGGACTTTTGTAATGGTTTATAGAAACAAAGGACAATGAATTATAAAACAAGTCGCAGTGTGTTTCAGCACTAATTCATTAGATATAACTAACTAGTTCCCATGCAGAAATGCATGGGAGCTTTTTAAATATTGTCTCCTTCATATGGCTTTTGAGTATTTGTGCCGTAGGAAGAACGTTTGATACTGCTTGAGTTATCTGTAGGATCGCGAGTTTATCAATTTTCGTTCTGACGAGGATAACAAATCAAAAGTCTAATATACGGGCAATTTCTTTTTGCTTCTGTTTTTCTTTGGGTGACAAAGAAAAATGACGATAATTTTTTTATGTCCATGCAAATCTTTGAACTATTATTTTTGCTAATATGAAAAATTTGTGGTTTCCCACTTGACAGCAGATTCAATCATTGCAGATTCAGTCCAGATCAGTGCTAAACATAGTATTGTGGTGTAATTTATAATAAAATTTTGGAGGATAAATGAAAAAGAATTTTATGATCGGTTGCGGTGTGATCATCTTGATCCTGATAATTGCAGCTATTTCAATTTACAGTTGGGGAGTTCGCTCTTACAACAATATGGTAACCATGGACGAAAGTGTAAAAGAAAAGTGGAGTCAGGTAGAAAATGTTTACCAGCGTCGCAGTGATTTAATTCCCAACCTGGTCTCTACAGTAAAAGGTTACGCAGCTCATGAAAAGGACACTTTCGCAGCAGTTACCGAAGCTCGATCCAAGCTGGGTGGAGTTGTTGAGATTGGAGAAGAAGTCTTGAATGATCCTGCCTTGTTCGAAAAGTATCAGCAGGCTCAAGCAACTCTCAGTGGGGCTTTACAACGCCTTATGATGGTTCAGGAAAACTATCCTGAATTAAAAGCCAATCAGAATTTCCTGGCGCTGCAAGATCAACTGGAAGGAACTGAAAACAGAATTGCTGTAGAGCGTAAGCGTTTCAATGAGACTGCAAAAATGTATAATGTTTACATCAAAAAGTTCCCGACTGCCTTCCTGGCAAATATGTTCGGTTTTAGTGAAAAGCCTTACTTCAAGGCAACCGAAGGTTCTGATGTGGCTCCTAAAGTGGAATTTTAATTGAGGACTAAATGGCAAAATTTAAACTGAAAGAAGCAGATAAAACCAAAATTTCCGAAGCAGTAAAAAAAGCCGAAAGTAAAACATCCGGTGAAATAGCAACTGCTTTTGTTAAGGAAAGCTATGATTATGCAATTTATGAGTTGATCTTTGCTGTGATCATCAGTTTTTTCTATTTCGTGATTATGATGTTCTTTACAAGTAACATTGAAAACTGGCTGCAAAGTAGATTCTGGGATTACACTCCCCATTATCTCGTAGCCTTTTATGGTTTCTCCACATTTTTAATTGGAACCATTTTCTATTTCCTGGCTAATATTTCTGCTATAGATCGAATTATTGTTCCTAAAAAGATATTAAAGCAAAAAGTACAGGAACGAGCTTTAAGGCATTTCGTGGAATCAGGTGTTTATAACACACGAGATCGAACCGGAATTTTAATTTTTATTTCCTTAATGGAGCATCAGGTTATTTTACTGGCAGATAGCGGTATCGATGAAAAGATCGAACAGAAACAGTGGCAGCAGATGGTAGATCATATTATTGCAGGAATCAAGAGTGGAAAAATTGCAGATCATCTCTGTAAATCGATTACAGATTGTGGAATCCTTTTAGAGCAATATTTCCCCATAAAAGAAGATGACACTAATGAACTTGCCAACGAGATCGAGGAGCTGGAAAAATGAAAAAGACAATAATAATTTTCGCTCTTATCCTGCTCATATCTCAAGTTTTTGCTCTTAAAGTTCCCAAATTAAAAGGTCATGTTAACGATTACGCTAATGTGTTATCATCTTCCGAAGAAAACCATCTGGAAAACTACCTCAGTAATTTTGAAGCAACTTCTACAGTTCAGATTGCTCTTCTCACCATCAAATCTTTGCAGGGAGAAAATCTGGAAGATTATTCCATGCGGGTAGCTGATGCCTGGAAACTGGGAAATAAGGAAAAAGATAATGGTGTGTTACTGCTGATTTCAATGCAGGATAAAAAATTGCGCCTGGAAGTAGGCTATGGTTTGGAAAGCTCTCTTACCGATGCTAAAAGTGGTTATATTATTCGAAATTTCATTGTACCCGGTTTTAAATCTGGTAGTTATTTTAACGGTATTGTAGCAGGTATGGATGCTATTACAGGTGTGATCTCCGATCAATTGGTAATAACTGATGAACAGATAGCACAGTCACAGAGAAAGCAAGCCAGGAAATCTCCCCAGATCCCATTTGGATTAATTATGTTTATTCTTATGTTTGTTTTTGGCGGTTTAGGCCGCAGACGTCGCGGCGGGTTATTTACCGCTCTCTTCCTGGGCAGCATGTTAGGTGGAGGACGTCATCAAGGTGGTAGCAGCGGCTTTGGTGGTTTCGGTGGTTTCTCCGGCGGTGGAGGAGGTATTGGTGGAGGCGGTGCTTCTGGAGGGTGGTGATTTTCAACAGCGAAGAACGCTACGATGCAAAAAAAACATTCGCAATGACTCGGTAAAGCCACCGGGATTTGTCGAAAATATTTAGTATATTGTCATTTCTACCTGCGACATCATCAGCTTTTCTCATGAAGAATTTTAAGCTCAGTTTAGTTCTCATTCGTTTCACGAGTGAGAACTTTTTTTTCAAAATCTAAACTTAATTCTCAATATTTTACCCGTAATCTTCTCTACTTCACATACTTTAAAATTGACATATCAAAGCTTTCTCACTTTTTTCGCAACAATGGGAAATATTGATACAAAAGATATAAATTCTGCTCCGCAAGCAGAAAAATTTGGTACATTTCTAGGCGTATATACTCCCAGCGTTCTCACTATTCTGGGCTTGGTAATGTATCTTCGTTTTGGTTGGGTAGTAGGAAACGTAGGTTTAGGATTCACTCTTCTCATCGTAGTTCTGGCAAGCTCTATCACTTTCATAACAGCACTCAGTGCATCCGCTATTTCTACCAATATGAGAGTGGGAGTAGGCGGAGAATATTTTATGATTTCCCGCAGTCTGGGATTGGAACTAGGTGGGGCAATCGGTATTCCTTTATATTTGTGTAGAACTCTCAGCATCACCTTCTATAGTTTCGGGCTGGCAGAAGCAATTGCCATGTTCTGGCCGGCATCATTGGGAATAATGCCTTCCTATATGATACAGCTGATCACAGCTGTTATCATTGTTATTATCACTATCATGTCAGGAAAAAGTGCCGGATTCGTTCTTAAACTTCAAGTTCCCATCATGATCGCTGTAGGTATATCGATTTTAGCTCTGGCAATTGGAGTTTTCAGCGGCAAATTTCATGCTCCAGAGATGACCGCAACCTTCCGTACTGCTCCACAGGGATTTTGGTATGTTTTCGCAGTTTTTTTTCCTGCAGTTACCGGTTTCACCGCCGGTATCGGTATGAGTGGTGATTTAAAAGATCCCCGTAAATCTATTCCAAGAGGAACTCTTTTTGCTGTTCTCACAGGTACAATAATATATTTATTTATTCCTGTTTTGCTGGCCATCACGACTAAGATGGATCCTGAAAGATTAGCTTCTGGTGGTGTGGAAACTTGGGGCAATATCGCCATTCTTGGATCTCTACTCGTTATTCCCGGAATTTTTGGTGCAATTCTTTCTTCTGCTTTTGGCAGTGTCTTGGGTGGTCCGCGTGTTCTCCAATCTTTAGCACAAGATCGTTTGGCTCCATCGTTTTTAGCAAAGCTTTCCAAAACAGGGCAACCGACTATTTCCACCTGGATAAGTGGCGCAATCGCTCTGGCAGCAGTTTTACTGGGAGATTTAAATACAGTCGCTGAATTTGTTACGATTCTCTTCCTGACACTTTATGTAATGCTGAATTTTAGTGCGGCTTTAGAGAACTTGACTGGAGATGCATCCTACAGACCAAAAATAAAAGTTCCGTGGTATATATCATTATTGGGCTCATTTGGCGCTTTTTTTGTGATGTTCCTGATCAATCATGTTGCCGGTATTGCAGGTGTAATCTTAGAATTCACTCTCTTCTGGATTTTACAACGTCGATCTATGAAAAAGGAATGGGGAGATGTAAGGGCTGGATTTTGGGGCACATTAGCTCGTTTTGCACTTCTAAAACTCAGGAAACATGAGAAAGATCCCCGTAACTGGAGACCTAATATTTTAGTATTTGCAGGTGACCTGACCAAACGTTTACCTCTGGTTCAAATAGCATATCTATTAAATCAGCGCCGCGGAATATTGACCGTTTGCAACATGGTAATTGGCAATTTATTGAACAATGATATCAACATCAAAGAAGAGACGGCAAAAATGGATGAAATCTTAGAACAAGAAGGGATCCTGGCATTTAATGAGGTTGATGTTGTTTCGCATTTTGAATCTGGAAGTATTAAAATTGTTCAGGCGAATGGTTTTGCAGGACTGCAGTCAAATACGATTATGTTTGGCTGGTCGGAAGATAAGGATCGTATGAGTTCTATTTTAAAAACAGTCAGGGCAATTTCAGGATTCCATAAAAGTTCATTACTGGTTAGAATTAACGAAACACCGGTTATTTCCGGCAGAAATAGAATGGATATCTGGTGGCGAGGGAAGCACAGCAATGGCGACCTGATGCTGTTGTTAGCCCATCTTCTTAGCTTAAATAGCGAATGGAAGAATTCTATTATCAATATTTATACCGTAATTCTGGTAGAAGAAGATCGAGAATTTATGCTGGAAAATCTGGAAGAAATGATCAGTGAAGTTCGCATTAAGGCTGAGCCAATAGTGATCATTAAACCGAAAGATAAATCTGTAACTGAGATCATCCATGAAAACAGTGCCAATGCAAACATTGTTTTTATGGGTTTAGATATTCCCCAGGATGGTAAAGAAAAAAATTACGTAGATAGATTGGAAGAACTTTCAGAAGGATTAAAAACAACTGTCTTTGTAAGGAACGGAGAAGAATTCGCCGGCGAGATGATATAGGGTTTTCAGCTGCTGCACAAACCATTCATTGAATCTATTTAAGAAGCAACATTTTACATGATACAATTGAATTTCCAAAAAAACCTAATTGATTGATGTATCATATTTTCTCTTCTACTCAGTATGCTTCAAATAATAAGCGATCACATTCAAAACGTTCACTTCACCGATCACATGTTTTTGTTTGTCCACCACTGGCAT
Organism: Candidatus Cloacimonadota bacterium; assembly: GCA_003647825.1. Taxonomy (GTDB): domain Bacteria; phylum Cloacimonadota; class Cloacimonadia; order Cloacimonadales; family TCS61; genus B137-G9. The sequence continues at coordinate 3,411 of QMNP01000019.1, read as the reverse complement.
TTCGTTGGTTGTTTCCCGCATCATCAGGGTTACCATTTCCGAGATAAGTGAATCTTCATACACAAATACCGGTCTGGGATTCATGATCTCAACAGCATTCATAGCAGTGGTATATTCCATGAAAGATCCGATCTTAAACGTTTCTTTGTCCTGCATAAGGCTGAAAGTGGGAAACAAATACTGAATCACATTATTCATGCGGATCGAACCAATTAGAACATTATTCTCATCAACAATATAGGCATGACGTGATCGTGTGTCCACGATAATTTTTTCCAGTGCCTTCCGGATACTGGTCTTGGGTGTTATGATGGCCGGATCGGCATCTATCAGTTTGCTGATATCTTTTACTTTGGCATTTGCCAGAAATTCTTCAGTCATATTTCCTCCTTATTCAATTTCGCCGGCTTTCTTAAGAGCGATCTTAGTTAAAATCGGACCGATTATTTCAAAGAATATACAAGTTGCTGTGATAGTTGTTATCACAATGGAACCAATCTCATCACCGCTGGTTTTACCACTTACTGTATCTATGATTGTTCCCATTCCCTTGATCTCCTGCTTCAGCATCAAGCTCAAACCAATGGCTACTCCTGCTTGTGACAGTATCCCCAATCCCAGGTAGTTTTTTATGTTTTTTTCTGCTTTTCCTACTGCTGCACCAAAGCGGGAACCGCCGATCAAACCAAAAGATCGGCTGAAAATGTAAACTATTCCCAATACACCCAAAGAAGGAAGAGCATTAATATGCAGATTTGATCCAGCCAGTGTAAAGAAAAGAATGAACAATAAAGGCAGTAGAAGTGGAAGTTTATCCTGAATGGAAGAGATCAAACTGCGTGGCTGAGTATTAACAATTACCATACCAATTATCATATTGGTGAGAATGAGTGAAAGGTGTAGAAGCTGACACAATCCACAGGCCATTAGTACAAAGCCTATTGTGAGAATGAGTACATCATTGCTGTTTTTCAGTTTTCTGCCAAGAACAGCATATAGAACAGAAATCACAGATGCCACGACAAAGCTGACTAAGATTTCTTTGAGTGGAAAAAGAATGGTTTGCAATAAGCCGGCAGAAACTTCACCTGTTTGACGCAGTAGAATATCCTGCACGACAGCCAGAGAAAAACCAAAAATTATAATTCCGAGGCCATCATCAAATCCTACTACAGCATACAGAGCTTTAGTTAAATTACCCCGCGCTTTATATTCCTGGATCACAGCGACAGTTCCTGCAGGAGCACTGGCCGGAGCTATGGCAGCAAAAACCAGTGATATTGCTGAATTATGTGTTAGTAAATACAAACTGAAAAATACCAGAATGAAAGCTCCGAAAGATTCAAATAAAATGATATAGATAATACTCTTACCCAGCTTTTTAAGAGTTTTTAAATTAAGTTCCAATCCAATACTGAGAGCAACAAAACCCAGAGCTATATCAGGTAAAAAACCAAGTTTTTCCTGCATTTCGTCCGTTAAAATATTAAAGCCTGATGGTCCCAGGATTACCCCCAGAATCATATAGCCGATAATAGTAGGAAGTTTAAGATATCGCATATTTCGACCAAAGTAGAAGCCTATGATCGTGATCAGACCAAATATCAATAAAATTGGAATATTATAGTTATGAAGATGTTCCATTGCAATAACCTAAATATTCAGTGATCCGTTCAAGTAATAAATATCCTGAACAAAATACAGCAAGCCTGGATCACCTTTGAATTTCTTTATAATCTGATTCAATTTTTTTGCAGCATCATTTACAAAAGCGTTTCGTATAATGGCAATGATCACCTTATTCTGCTGAGGTTGATCTTCATGCCAGAACATGGAAAAAAGCGGCATCTTGTAAAGATACTTACTGGCATTTTCGGCTTCGACAACATAAAAATTACAGTCTTCAATACTGGTAAAAATATCAAGAATCTCTTCAAAACTATCTTCATATTTCTTGTCGCTTTGTACTATCACCTGAAAGAGCTGGTAAACATTTTGTTTTTCCAATTCCTCTTTATCCAGAGTATGCCTTAAGAAAGTTTCCCTGATTGCACTGGGAGATTTTGCCAGCAGCAATTTGTTTATGTTATCCTGATTGCGCAGATAATTGGAAATAGTACTGAGAATTCGCAAGTGCTGACTTTTATGAGATGCCGGAGCAATGATATAAACGAAGATTTTTGTCTTTTGTTTATCCAGAGAATCAAATTCGACTCCTTCTGAAACAATTAGAATACCCAGCACAAAATCGGAAATACCTTCCAGGGCACAATGCGGAATAGCAATTTGATTACTAAAACCGGTAGAGCCAAGTTCTTCACGCTCCTGCAAAGACTTGTATATCTGCTTTTCGCTAAAATTTTGCAAAATAGGATTTTTCTTTGCTATATGGGCTATTATCTTAAGAACAGATTTCTTGTCAGGTACCGATTGTTTGATGTCTATACAATCTTTCAGCAGCATTTTTTCCATTGCCATAACTTCCTCCTCTCACTACCTTCAAAGTGTACCAATTTATCGTATGTTTTTTTAGTAAAGAACATTTTATGGAATTTATGTATTTCAATAAATATTGGCTGGAAATAATAAGTTCTATTTTTGAATCATCATCTTGCAGAAAACTCATCAAAACAGTTTCTTCCATAACAGCTTCTCTGTTACCTAAAAATTAAATTTCAAGATGAATTATTATTCATGGGAAGAACAGCCTGTAATCCTGTCATAAAAAAAATATTGCAAGAAGTGAGTGGGATGTAAATTCTTACATTTAGATAATTCAATGATTATCGAAGTGCCGGGTTAGGAGTGAAATACCCAGACTGAATAGGGAGAGCAATGATCTATCTGGATAATGCTGCAACGTCGTTTCCAAAAGCACCAGGTGTTCCGGAAGCCGTTTATGATTTTTTAAAGAATATCGGTGCTAATTCAGGAAGATCATCTCATAGCTTAGCTCGCAAAGCCAGTTCTATAGTTTTTGAAACTAGAGAAAAACTAGGTCAACTTTTTAACGTTCGAGATGAAACCCGCATTATCTTTACCAGTAACGCTACCGAAGCGTTGAATACTACAATTATGGGATTGGTAAAAGAAGGTGAATCGGTAATCACTTCTTCAATGGAGCACAACTCTGTAATTCGTCCGTTGCGCGTCTTGGAATCTGTAAATGATGTAAAATTGTGGAAAATTAAAAGCGATAAATTTGGAAATCCAGATCTGAAAGATTTTGTTCAATTGCTGAAAAAAAAGCCAAACCATCTGATCTTCACAGCCTGCTCAAATGTTACCGGAACAATATTCCCTTTTGAAGAAATGGCAGAAAAGGCAAAAAAAATTGGCGCGAATGTAATTTTGGATGCTTCCCAGATAGCCGGTTTCATTCCTATTGATTTCGAAAAGTCAGCTTTTGAT
>QMNP01000018.1 GCA_003647825.1 Candidatus Cloacimonadota bacterium | reverse complement strand
TCCCGTAGAAGTTCTTTTCACAATATCAGAAGAAATTGGTTTATTAGGTGCAAAATACCTGGATTATTCGATGATCAAATCTGAGATCGGATATGCCCTGGATTCACACCATGTTGGTCAGATAAGTATTGGTGCACCTTCTGCCAATAGAATGAAATATATTGTTCGTGGTAAAGAATCTCATGCTGGTGTTGCGCCGGAAAAAGGAATTAATGCAATTAGAGTAGCATCTGAAGCGATAGCTGCCATGCCTCTTGGCAGGATCGATAATGAAACAACCTGCAATGTAGGATATATTTCTGGCGGGAAAGCAACAAATATCGTTCCCAATGAGGTTATCATCAAAGCTGAAGTGCGTAGTCATGATCCCAAAAAACTTAAAGAAATTACAGATAAAATGACTAATGCGCTTTTGGATGCAGCGGCAAAACATGAAATTGACGGCTACAAAGCTGCTGTAGAGATTGATTTAGAGGAAGAATATCAAGCTTTTCGACTTGCTGAAGATGATGAGACTATCAGACTAGCCAAAATTGCTGCTGAAAATATTGGTATTACTTACAAAGGTGAAGTTGGTGGTGGCGGCAGTGATGTAAATGTTTTCAATCAAAATGGATTGAAAATGGCAGTGGCAGGATCTGGAATGGATAAAGTTCATACCGTAGATGAATGCATAGCTATTTCTGAATTGGAAAACGGTGTAAAATGGGTAAAAGAAATTATCAGGATTTATTCAAAAAGTTAGGATTAATTTGATATGATAAAATTAGCTATCGTCGGATATGGACAGATGGGACAACTCATTGAGAAGTTAGCACCTGAATATAATTTCGAAGTAATTTCGATTATTGATCCATTATTGAATAATGAAATTAATGAGCAAACATTGGGTGCTGCAGATGTTTGTCTCGAATTCACAGCTCCTTTCGCAGCTTTTGATAATATCAGCAAAATCATATCATTAAAAAAGAATCTGGTTACGGGTACAACCGGCTGGTTTAATAAACTATCGAATATTGAAAAACTTGTGGAGAAAAATGGAACAGGTTTTATCTTTGGTTCAAATTTTTCTCCTGGTATGAACCTTTTTTATAAGATCATCGAGGAAACCACAAAATTGATAAACCAGGCAGAGGATTATGATGTTTACGGCTTGGAAGCTCATCACAATAAAAAGAAAGACAGTCCTTCTGGAACTGCGAAGATACTTTCTGAGATTGTCTTAAAAAATATCGATCGAAAAGAAAAAGCACAATACAAAAAATTAGATCGAAAAATTGATGCAGATGAGTTCCATTTTGCTAGCTTGAGAGCCGGCAATATTCCAGGAACTCACACTATTGGTTTCGATTCCACTGCAGATTCAATTGAACTTACACACACTACCAGAAATAGAACTGGTTTAGCCATAGGTGCATTGAAAGCAGCCAGCTGGATCTGTGATAGAAAAGGTTTTTACAACTTTGCAGATGTTTTTCAGGAAATTATTTAGAAGTAGCAGATCATGAAATTAGATTTCTTTAAAATGCAGGCTCAAGGCAATGACTACATCTATTTTGATTTTCAGAAGACACTACTTCCCGATCTAAATTTTAGTAAGCTTTCAAGAAAACTTTCCAACCGAAGATTTAATATTGGATCTGATGGAATTGTATTGATCGAATCCAGTACAAAATCTGATGCGAAGATGAGGATATTCAACTCGGACGGCAGCGAAGGCAAAATGTGCGGCTCTGCCCTGCAAAGTGTAATTTATTACCTTTCTTTAAAATCAGATCAAATTGATTTCAAAATTGATACTGCATCCGGAATTAAAACTGGGAAAGTAAAACCAAACTCTAGGACAATAAAAGTATGCTTAGGAAAACCTGTTCAGCTTGGAAATGCAATAGTTAAAGGTTTCAGTGGAAGTTTAATCGATATTGGAAATCCGCATTTTGTTATTTTCGAAAAAAAATTAGATATTATTAATACTGAAATTACCGGAAAGGAAATTGAATCTGATGCGAAATTTCCAGACGGAGTAAATATTGAATTTGTTGAGATTATTTCCCCAAAAGAAGTGAAAATGAAAATTTGGGAACGCGGCAGTGGAGTAACTCTTTCCTGCGGGACCGGTTCCTGTGCTGCAGTTTATGCGGGAATTGTAAATGAGCATTTGGAAAAAACTGTAAAATTACATTCACCCGGCGGAAATGTCATTATAGGTTATGATGGTTCGAATATCTTCCTTACAGGTGAAGTTGAATTTGTGTTCTCTGGTGTAGTAGAAGTATGAGAAAATTTGCATTAATCCTGATCCTGATTTCAATTTCATTCCTGCTGGATGCAAAAAGTCCCTGGCTGGGAAAAGACAAAGCGGCTCATTTCACTTATTCTGCAGCTCTTACCTATTGGAATTATGGTGTTGCGAAAGATATATTGGACAACTCTAAGCAAAACAGTCTGATCATTTCGGTGAATTTTACTGCACTGATGGGAATGACTAAAGAGTATTCAGATAAGACGTTAGGCGAAACTTATTGGAGCTGGCATGATCTGGCTTACGATTTTGCAGGCATTGCCTGTGGAATAATTTTAATAAATAATTTGAGGTAGTTTGAAATGAATAGTGTAACACACCATCGAGGTTTAATATGGAAAATGTAGCATTAATAGAGAGTATCGGTTCATATCTGAAGTCATTACGAGAACAGAAGAAAATGACTTTGGAAGAGATCTCTGAAATGACAAGAATAAAAGTTCGGTTACTGGAAGAGATAGAAAATGACATATTTTCAAATCTGGGTGGAGTTGGATACGCCAAAGCTATGATCATAAATTATGCTAAGCATTTGGGTGCCGATGAAGAAAAGATATTATCTATTTTCAATGAGAAATTCAGTCAGAGGCCAATTCATATTTCCCGCGAAAAATCCATTGAAGAGAAGAAGTATGTTTTACCTTCCAATTTCTTTGCCATGATTTTGCTGGTTGCTGTGATTATTGTTCTAACTGTACTCATCATCTACCTTTACAATAATGATATTCTTAGTTGGCCACCATTTAATAAAGTAGATCGAGATAAGATAGAAGTTAAAAAAGAAGTGTTCAATCCAGACACAGAACTAAATAAACTGGAAGAAGAAGCTGCCGAAATACTGGATGAAAAAAAAGATGCCGGTTTGAATAAACAAGCCTTACATGATACAACTGATTATCTAAATGAACTGATGTTCAAGGATAAAGAAAGTCCGCTTAATTACGAGAAATAAACTAATTTGTCCCGAGCTTGTGTCATCCTGAGCTTGTCGAAGGACGAGGGACATAATGAATGAACTTTAATAAAATAGAATTTACCCATCTGCTTCCATCCGTTCTAAAACCAGCACGCTACACAAATCAGGAATTGAACAGCTTTAACAAAGAAATATCAGAAAAGACAGTTAATTTCTGTCTGGCTTTCCCCGATGTTTACGAAGTCGGATTTTCGCATCTGGGATTGAAAATATTGTACACAATTCTGAACAAAGAAACCGATGCAGTTGCAGATCGAGTTTACTGTCCCTGGCCGGATTTTGGAAAACTTTTAAAATCTGAAAATCTTCCTCTGTTTGGAATTGAGTCGTCGATTGCAATGCAAGATTTTGATGTAATCGGCTTTACTCTGCAAAGCGAACTGACTTTCACGAATGTTCTATATATGCTGGATTTAGCACAGATTCCTATAAATGCAGAAGAACGTACTGAAAAAGATCCAATCATCCTGGGTGGCGGACCCTGCGCTGCTAATCCAATACCGATGTCACAATTCTTTGATGCATTTCTCATTGGAGATGGTGAAGAAGCAATTCTGGAGATTAAGGATTGTTTAAAACGCAACAAAAGCAAATCTCGAAAAGAAATATTAGCTGCTCTGCAGAATATTGAAGGAATGTTTATTCCATCACTTCACAACACCGGTACTAAGATCAAAGCTCGAAAATTCATGGATTTTGATAATCCGGAAAAAATGCATACCGATCAGATCGTGCCTTGGGTGCAGCCGACACATTACCGCTATGTAAGTGAAATTATGCGTGGATGCTCGCGAGGATGTAGATTTTGTTTTGCCGGATATTTCTATCGTCCTGTACGGGAACGTGATGCTCAACAATTGGCAGATAATCTGGTAAAAGAAGTAAGTTGTTATGGTTGGAGTGAAGCTGCTCTTACATCACTTTCTTCCAGTGATTACAGCTGCATAAAACCACTTTTGCAGGAAATATATAATCGAATGGAGAAAACCAGTTTATCTTTGCCGTCTCTACGTGTGGACAGCATCGATGATGAGCTGACAGTGCTGATGAATGCCATGCGGCAAACCGGGCTTACGGTAGCACCGGAAGCAGGCAGCCAGCGCCTTCGTAATATTATTAATAAAAATATCACCGAAGAAGAGATTTTGAAGAGCGTGGAAATTGCGCTCAAAAACGGCTGGCAGCTCATAAAGTTTTACTTTATGATCGGCTTACCCCACGAGATGGACGACGACATCCAGGCAATTATCGACCTGATCTTTAGGATCATAAAAAGTTCCGGCAAAAGATTGCAGATCAATGTGACGATTTCACCCTTTGTTCCCAAACCGTTCACTCCATTCCAATGGTTCCAGATGGAAGATAAAGACGAACTGATCCGCAAAGCACGCTGGATCAAGAATGCCTTTGCTAGACACAGATTTGTAAAAATAAAATACCATGAAGTCGATTCTTCCTTGCTGGAATGTGTGGTCGGACGAGGTGATGCAAAAGTGGGAAATCTAATTCTGCATGCCTATAAAAATGGAGCATTCTACGATGGCTGGCGTGAATATTTCAATTTCCAGAAATGGCAAGATGCAGCAAATGAAATTGATTTAAAATGGGGTAATTATACCAGCGAGATCAAGCTCGATTCATATCTTTTCTGGCAGGATATAGATTTAGGAATATCTGAAAAGTTCCTGAAACTGGAATGGCAGCGAGCAAAAGAAGAATCTACATTAACAGATTGTCGCGACGGAAATTGCACCGGTTGTGGACTTTGTGATGATACGATTATTCCTCATTACTCAAAACCTATTTCACCAACTCCTTTTAAACTCAGGCAAAAGATCCATGACAACCGTCCCAATATTCACTATAGAGCTTTCTTTGAAAAAATGGGTAAAATGAGTTATGTTACAAACCTCGATTTGGTACGCATGATCTACAATGTGTTCCGTGCTACAGATCTGCCTATCACCTACTCCCAGGGTTTTAATGTTCATCCGGTCATAAGCTTCGGTCCACCACTCTCTCTGGGTGTTCAGGGTCGCAACGAATATTTCGATTTCGTAATGAAGGAATTTGCTGATACGGAAAAGCTCTTTGATACTTTGAATTCTGCGATGCCCAAAGCATTACAGCTGAAAGACGTGGTTCTACTTACGGATAAAGCGATGCATGCCATGGAATATTATAAATTCGAAGATGTTACTGTTATTCCACCAGCTGAATATTATGATAAATTCCAAACTGCAACTACTGACTTCCTGCAAACAACAGAATTCCTCTTTACTCGCATCCGCAAAGGTAAAGAAAAAACTAAAGATTTAAAACAACTTGTTAAGAAAATTGAATGGAATGATTATCAACTCAACGTAACAAAAACCGTTATCGGTGCCAGCATTTTTGATATTTTAGAACATGTTTATAAAATTGACCGTTTTGAAACAAATCGGTTTAAGATTGTTCGGCAGAGGTTGGTGGTTGAAAAACCTTGAAAAGGCTTCTTCCAAATTATCTCCTTGCTTAGCACTTTCAATGTTATGTATTTATAAAAGACTAACTCTGAAAGTATCAATTGAATGATTCTGCTGAAGAGACCTTTTCAGAGCAATGTTGGTTTAATCATTTCGATCTGAATCAAAATAGGCCTTCCGAGACGAAAACTAAAAACTATATAGACTCCTCGATGCTTTAAACCAAATGTATCAACGGATTTGCCCCGACCTGAAATAAGATTTCTTTCTAAAATTCTCAACTTATAAAATTTGGGGCGAGAACGAATAATCTAAAGCAGTTCTCGACTCACATTTGCAAACTCAAAGCGAGTCAAGTCCTGTACATCAACCCAATATCTCTCCCAACTTCTCCTCATCCAAATTCTGAACAATCGCAGTAAGTAATTTAATCAATTCATCAAAATCGTTCATGCTGCTGATGCAATTGTGACTGTGAGCATAACGCACAGGGATACCCAGAACAATTGTGGGAATTCCACGTTGTGCTGTATGCATCTGGCGTCCGTCGGTTCCACCGCCTTTACGAACAGTTAACTGGATTTTAATATCGTTCTTCTCAGCAAGTTCTGCAACGAAATTTTTCAGTTTAGGATTCACAATCATTGTAGGATCGAAAACACGAACATGTGCGCCTTTGCCAACTCCAGTTTGTGAAGTAAATGGAATTCCGGGAATATCATCTGCAGGAGCTCCTTCCAATACAAAACAAACATCTGCATCAGTATAATTTGCCAGTGTCATCGCACCGCGAGTGCCAACCTCTTCCTGTACACTTCCCACACAATATACTTTATTTGGATGTTCCATTTCAGAAGTAATTTTGCCGATCTCGATTACAGCTGCCACACCGGCTCTGTCATCAAAAGCTTTACTCATCATTTTGCGTTTTTGTTCGACATAATGATAATGAGGAATTGGAATGATTGCATCACCTAATTGGATACCAAATTCTTTTTCTACTTCTTCTTTGCTATCTGCACCAATGTCCAGAAATATATTTTCCAATTCAGGTTTGGAATCTTGTCTATTTTTTAGGAAATGCACTGGAATAGCTCCAATAATGCCGGGAAATTTTTCACCTTTGGAGTTAATGATTTCCATGGGTGAGGAAAGCAAAGTATTAGGATTCCAGCCACCAATATTCTGCATTTTTATAAATCCATTGGGAAGAATATCTGCCACGATAAATCCGATCTCATCCATGTGGGCTACGAACATAATCTTTGGTTTGTCGCTGGTTCCATTCAATTCAAAAGTACAGGACCCCATATTATCTTTGGAAAATTCTGATATGCTTCCTAATTCTTCCTGCATTATTTTTGCAATTTTATGTTCATGACCAGAGATTCCAGGTGTAAGTGTAAGTTTTTTCATTAGTTCGATTCTATCCATTTTCTACCTCTTTTTTCTGCATATTACCTATTGTCTTTGCGAAGCATCTTACAGAATGAATCTACTGAAGCAATCCATATTTCTAATCAACTAATTTTTACAGAAATTGCTTCGCAGGTTGCAGCAAGAAGCCAACTCGCAAAGACTGGGATTTTTGCTTTCCTGTTTAAACACCCTATTATGCAAAAGTTTTTTAATTGATTGATTTTGAAACGCATGCAAACGTCAAGGGGAAAATATTCAATATCCTCATAGCATAGCTCCTACCATGCTATGTCTGAATTATGCAGTTCCCCTGATTGGCAACTGTAATTGAAGCAAAATCCGGTCTTTCAGGATTTTCCCTGCCCAAAGAGAGCTTTTGGGAACAAGAAATCAAAGTTTTGAGAAAAAGAAACGTTCCCAAACCGGAGTTTGGGAACGAGAAGAGCTCAGACAAACTTGGGAACGAGATTGAACCGGAGTTTGGGAACGAGATTAACTCCCTTCTCCTCGATAGGAGAAGGGCTTGGGATGAGGTTGATAAACCTTAAACTTTTTCTACATGCTTCACATTGCGTTTAGTAGTAAAGTAATACATTGCCGGGATCACGTAAAGCGTCATAAAAGTAGAAATAATAATCCCGCCAATACTTACAATACCAAGTGGTTGACGCATCTCGGCACCTGCTTCTCCAATTCCCAATGCCATCGGCAGCATTCCAAAAATAATGGCAATACCGCTCATAAGGATTGGTTTCAGTTTGGTAGGACCGGCTTCCAATAATGCCTCTTTAGTTGTTTTTCCCTGTTCACGTAATTGCTGCGTGTAGTCCATTATCAAAATGGCCGCATTCACAACAATTCCCAACAGCATAATGATCCCCATCATTACCATCATACCAATATTCTGACCGGTTATATAAAGACTTATCACTACCCCGATCATGGCCAAAGGCATTGTCATCAAAATCAATGCAGGTTTGGTAAAACTTTCCAGGATAGCAGCCAACAACATGTATGTAAGCAGGATCGCTATCATGAATGCTTTCCCCATTTCCCGATTGTTTTCTTCCATCATTTCACTGGTTCCACCCCAGCTAAAGCTAAATCCTTCCGGTAGGTCAAAACCTTCCTGTAGAGCACGCAAGTCATTTACAATGTTACCCAGAACTGCTCCAGCTGCAATATCACCGGTGAATTTGGCAGACTTTATTTTATCACGATGCACGATCATTGTGGTTCCACTGGTAAATTGAACATCTGCCAGTTGAGATAATCTATATACACCTGTCCGGCTGACCACAGGAATATTTTTCACTTCTTCAGGAGAATCAACCGATTCATCCTTCAGAGAAATGATCATATCATATTCTTCCCCATTTTCACGATAAGATGCAGCATTTAATCCTTCCACGGATGATCGCAAGGTAAGTGCCAGATCATAAATGGTGAGTCCGGCATTTGCCAGTTTATCTCTATGAGGAACCAAAGTTATTTCCGGTTTACCGGATTTTAAGTTACTGTCAAAGTTGATAAGGCCGTTGATCTCTTTCGCTTCTGTCAAAAATTGTTCAGTTATCTCCGTAAGTTGATCCATATTTGTACCTTTTAAATAGAATTCAACTGGAGCATCACCGCCACCCATGGATGATTGAGGAGATACTTTGATCTTAGCATTTGTAACCAGCGATAATTCCGAAATCAGATTACTAACCATTTCATCAGTAGAAATATCTCGCTCTTCAATATCCACCAAAGTTACACTCATTAAGGCAAGATTTACAGATTCATCAATTCTACCCTGACTTCCCAAACTGGTAAGGATTTGCTTCACTTCCGGATGTTGAGAAATAATTCCTTCGATTTCATTATATTTTTCAGCAGTTTCTTCCAAGTTGTAACCTACCGGTAATTCAAAATTTATATTGATCTTACCTTCATCAGAACTGGGAAAAAGCTCGAAACCCAATTTTGAACCGAAGATATTCATACTTCCAATAAAAATGACGAAAGCCAGAATTGTAGTTACGATCGAAACACCTTTATTTTTAAGAACAATGGACAAAGTTTTGCGATAACCAGCTTCCCAACGATGGAACATCGCTTCCAGAGCTTCACCCAATTTATTTTTCTTCTGCTTCTCTGGAATGAGGAGCGAGGCCAGCATTGGTGTGAGGGTAAAGGAAATGATCAGCGAAAAAACCGTAGCAATGGCAACAGTGAGGGCAAATTCCCGCAGGAACTGACCAATCATTGTATTCATCATAGCTAATGGTACGAAAACCACAATATTGGTAAGAGTGGAAGCCATAACTGCTACTGTGATCTCTGCTGTTCCCTGATCTGCAGCAACACGGCGGCCGTGGCCCATTTCCTTATGACGGAAGATGTTTTCCAGCACTACAACAGAATTGGTAACCAGAATTCCCACCGAGGTTGATAATCCCATCAAAGAAAGAATATTAAGGCTGAACCCCATCCATTGCATCACCATGAAAGTTGAGATGATAGAACTTGGCATTGCAATAGCCACAATAAGTGTAGATCGCAGATCGTGCAGGAAGAACAAGAGCACAATACCCGTAAATAGAATCCCCAGGAAAACATTACTGAGAGTGTCGTTCACGGAGCTGCGGATGAAGTCTGAATCATCACTTACGATTTCAAGTTCAGTGCCTTGCGGCAGTAAAGGTTTGATCTTCTCTATTTCTTTTCTTACTTTCTCAGCAACACTTACAGGATTTCCGTCCGATGTTTTAACGATAGAGAGCTGAACCACGTTTTCTTTTCTTTCCTTATTTGTGTTATTAAAGAAGATTGAACGTTTGCGTATTTCTTCTCCACTATCTTTCACATCTGCGATCTGGTGCAATTTTTTTACACCAAAGGCAGTTGGAATTTCCAGATCTTTCAATTCTTCAAGAGAAGCCAGTTCGCCTTCCAAACGTACTGAATATTCCTGGTCTTTTTGCTGAAATTGACCACCGGGCATATTCATATTATGGGCAGAAAGAATCTGGGTGAGTTGAGGAAGTGAGATCATATTCTGATATACAGTTCGGTCATCCAGTTTCACTTGAATTTCCCGTTTTTGTCCGCCGGTAATATCGACGCTGGCTACACCTTCGATCTGAGATAATCTGTCTTTCAGCTGTTTATCAGCAATTTCATACAATTCACGACCATCCAGATTTCCGGTAAGGATAAGCTCCATTATTGGAAAAGCAGAAAAATTTATTTTATTAACACTAGATTTATCCGCATCGGAAGGCAGCTCTCGGGTGATGGAATCTACTTTCTGCTTTACTTCCGCAACCGCTATATCGATATCTTTTCCCAATTCAAAGGCGATTATTAAGATAGAAACATTATCCATGGAATATGATTCCATATAGTCAATTTTACTTATCGTCGATACCGCATCTTCAATCTTTTTACTGATCAGATTTTCTACTTCATTTGGTCCTGCACCAGCATATACTGTTTGGATCGTGACAAAGGGTATGTCCGCTTGCGGCATAAGATTCAGTGATAATCCCATGTAAGCCATCGCTCCAAACACAATGAATACTGCCAGCACCATCGTGATCATGACCGGTTTGTTTATTGATACTTTTGATAAAAACATAATTTTCTCCGTAAATGTCAGGCTTTAGAGATTAGAGTTCAGACTTTAGATTGTCTGATTCTTAGCTGAATAAGCTGACAGCAATTTCTTTATTTTTGTCATCCTGAGCGTAGTCGAAGGATTATTGTCCATCATTATGGTTCGACTCCGCTCACCATGACAGTTATTAATCACTTATATATTGCATAGATCAAAGCGAAAAGTGCTTACAACCAAAGGTTATTGACCATTGGCTACGATTTTCACTTTCACACCATCAGACACAAGATTCAATCCTTTAACGATAACTTTATCTCCCACTTCAAGGCCATCTACAATCTCAAAGCTGCCGTTTTCCTGTCCTGTTGTTACATAAGTTTTATTGGCATTATCACCGTTCATTGTATAAACATAAAAACCGTTTGCATCTTTTTTTACATTGGCTCTTGCTACCAGTAGTGCTTCTTTGTTTACGTAAGTCTGGATGGAAATTTTCCCTGTTACACCACTTTTACAAAGGTTTTGGATATTATTAAATTCCAGATTTACAGCAAAAGCATTATGACCGCGATCCATGGCAATTGCTACTTCGGTTACTATACCAGTTAAAGTTATGTTATTCCAGGTTGCTGTTGCTTTCTGCCTTTTATTGATCTGACAAACCTCATCTTCTGTAGCCCAAATGCGAGCTTTCATCCTGTTTGTCTGAGAGACGAAAGCCAGTACGTCTTCAGCGTGAACGCCATCTGTTTCTCGTACGTTGACGGAAATTACATAACCATCAATAGGAGCACGCACTTTCAGCATCTGCAGTACAGCATCCAGATTAGCTTCAGCAACTTTATACTGTGTTTCCACACTTTCCAGATCCTGTTTGGAAATGCCGCCTTTGGCATACAGATTTTTCATCCTGTTGTAGGTTGCTTCTATCATTTCATAAGCGGATTGTGCCTGTACAAGTTGTCCGGCAGGAGCATCTTCAGGGAATTCAAACATAACCTGTCCTTTTTCCACATAATCACCTACTTTTACGTGCACTTTTTCAATTCTGCCGCCGATCATGGCTGCTGCTGCTGATTGACGGATACCACTGAGATTGGCATTATAGGATAATTCTTTGATGAATGTTTGGGGCTGCATTACCTGCACTTCCACTGGAATTCCTTCTTCTTTATAGATCTGTTCCATATTTTTAGATTCAGCTTTTTCCTGGCGGGAACAACCCAGAAAAAGTAATGTTGTTATTACAAATAAGATCATTAATTTTGATTTCATTATTATCTCCGTTTAAACTTTTTTATTTGTCTCTCTGAGGTACTCATACAAAGGTATTCGACGAAGAGTCTGTATAGAAGTGGATTCTTCGAGGGAAAAGCAAGTAGAATTCTTCAGAAAGACGTAATTAATCTTCATTTTATAATTCTCTACCCATTGCTTTTCGTAATTTTGTATATGAAATTACAGCAGCATATTTGGCATTCATAAAACTAAGTTTAGCAACTTTCAGTTGTAGTTGTGCATCGATTATTTCCAACTGATTGGAAACCTGGTTTTCATAACGGGCATTGGCAATTTCCAAACCTTTTGTAGCAAGTTCCACGTTTCTGGTTTGAACGTTAACTTTTTCCAGATCTGCCTGCCACTGCCAATAAGAATTGCGCACATCCAACTCGATCATTTCCTGCAATGTGCGGTGATCCAGCCTGGATTGATTCAGGGTATGTTTTGCTTTTTTAATCTTGGAAGAATTAGAAAGTCCGGTAAAAATCGGCATGGAAAAACCGATTCCAACCTGATAACTACTACCCCAATCATCACTTTCTATTTGATCTGCATCTGCACCAAAATAAGTATAATCAGCAGTGATCCCGATATTCGGCAGGAAGTTCCCTTTCTCGTAGCGCAGCATCACTTTACTTACATCTACTCCGATTTTAGAAAGTTCGATTTCCATTCGATTTTGTAAAGCCTCAGTTACAGCATTATCCAGATCGATCTCTTCCATTTCCGGCAGGTTAATATCATCTACAAGCAGTAATTCTGATTCTTCCAGATTTAGATGATTAGCCAGACCTTCCATTGCCAGTTTGGAATTCTTCTCTGCTTCCAGAACATCCGGTTCTAATTTCTGTACTTCCAACTCGGCTCGCAGCAGATCATATTCCGATACCAAACCTTCTTCGTACATATCAGAAACCTGTTGAAAATAAAGATTGGCAAAATCCAGAGCTTCAGCTTGAATCTCTGCAACTTCTGCCGCTAATTTAGTTTTGTAATAAAGATCAGTTGTGTTGAAGATCAGGTTCTGTTCATCCAGAAAATACTTCTTTTCCTGCAAGTGATATAGTTTTCCTGCAATGTTAATACCGTTGATCAGTTTGCCACCCATGAAGATGACCTGACTTATAGATACAGTTCCTGCTAAGGAATACTCATCCGATTTTTGATTCGGGATGAAAGAGCTGAATCCGTAATCAATAAATCCGGCAATTGTACTATCGTTATGTGTAGCAGTATTATCAAGTTCATTCATTAAACTTGGCATCTGCGGTATTGCCGAATCAGGCAGCTTGGTATGTTTGTACTGATAGCCACCGGAAAGCGAAACCTGAGGAAGCAGATTACCGCGCACATTGTTGTATTCCTGGCGGTATTTGCCTACTTCTTCCCTGGCTTTCTG